>NZ_JARESX010000020.1:0-115215 GCF_046026435.1 Paraburkholderia sp. RL17-381-BIF-C
CACTTGAATCGACAACCTGGTAGTTGGCACACGACCTCCGGTTGTCCGTGTCATCGGCACACGGCCGGTCTTTTGTGGGGAATATCGTTCACCAAAGAGTCTGATATCTGCGCTTGATCTCCACGGCGAGAATGCGGAGCTTATTTTCTGAAGTGAAGGCGGTACGCCAGTTCTTGAGCCTTGGCTCAACCCTATCTGACGATTTTTGTTAAAGGTTTCTACAGCTTGCGTTGGCAGTGATGCCGAACTGGGTGTCTGGCTGACAAACTGGGAACTCGGGAACGACCCGGTTGCGCCACCTGCGAACCTGACAGGACTCCAGTCGGATGCTCCAGCATTTGTGCCTGATATGTGCGTCGAATGCTACATGGCCTGGAAGGCGTTGCCGACAGGTAAGCTATTCGGCCAGGAACTGGGCGAAACACTGCCGGCATGGCGCGAAACCACCGAGTTGATGCTGAGCGATCAGGCGCAGGTTCCCTATCCTTCGCTCGTGCCGGATTTGACGAGTTCTGCGAAGCGGTCAACGCTTTACAGCGCTCTTTTCAAATCTGGAACCGGCGACGGCGGATTAGTGAAGTGCGGTGGCCGGGAAGATCACGAAACAGCATGCTTCGCACAGTATGATGCTCAGATGACTATGTGCAATTCGGTTGCTCGTCATATGGGCGGCGCCCGGGCAATCGCGCTGTGTAAAGAGAAGGCATTTCAAATCTATCAAAAATGCAGAGGATATTAATGGAAAAAAATAGACCGTTTTCCATAGTCCTGACCTACATCGAAGATCGTCAAGAGTTTGCAGTGCAAGCGGTTGAGCGAAGCAGATTGGCACCGGTCGTGGCCGGGACGTTCGAGGTGCCGATTCTGCTGGACGAGCATAGGTTCAAGCTTGACGACGCGTTCGCGCGAAGGCTTGGGGCAGCGATGCTTACGCTGATTGCATTGGGGCAGCCTGAGCTTAACCAATACATGAGTCTTACGGAGGATCCGATCGACTAACTTGATGGAGACAATGAGAACCGAGCCTTAGAGAAATAGGCTCGGCTCTGCACCTGAAAAGAGCGGGGACGCGGTTACTGCGCTGCAGGCTGCCAAGGATAGGGGCGATACAGAAGGCATGGTCGCCGCGCTGGTTGACTACAACAATTGGCGCGAAGGAGGTGATTCGCGTGCCGAACTGCACGCGACTGGCGGTGTGGTGAATTGGTTGCCTTGGCAGCCGCAGTGCGTTCAGCACGATTGGCGGCGCTGCCGGTGCGGGTATGTCTTCGCTCCTTGCGCCGCAGACAAAGAACTTAGCGACGCCGTTGCAGGTGCGACGGGCTCGTCGCTGATCGGCCACCTGACCGGGAACATCGCATCGGCCAAACACCGCTTAGGTGCCTTAGCTCAACCCGCCCCGCCTCAAACCTTCAACCCCCCGCCGCCGCCTCCTGCGATTGCACCTGCAAAACCGCATCGCGCTTATCAAGCAGATGCTGCCGGAGAATCGCGCTCAGCTTCTTCCCGTCACGCGCCTCGAGCGCCTTGAGCATTTCGTCGTGGTCGTGAATCGCCCTATCCCATTTCGGAACCTGGAAGTTCGACCTGAACCTGAGCGCCTGCAAGCGTCGATTCACCGAGACATAAGTCTGCCGCAGTGCTGAATTCCTGGCCGCCTCGTTAATCTTGTCGTGAATCGCCTGATTTCTGCTGTAGTACCCCGCCAGATCATTTTGCGTTCGGCACGCGAGCATGGCGTAATGCAGCGCCTTGATCTCGGCGAGTTCGGCCGCCGTCATCCGCTCAGCCGCCAACTCGCCCGAAAAAGCCTCGAGACCACTCATCAACTCGAAGGTCTCGCGCAACTCGGCCTCCGACATCTTCGAGACGGACGCGCCGCGATTCGGCGAAATCTCGATCAGCCCTTCGGCGGCCAACACCTTCAGCGCCTCGCGCAACGGCGTGCGCGAAATGCCGAGCGTTTCGCACAGCTCGCGCTCGTTCAGTTTCTTGCCCGGCTCCAGCACGCCTTCGACGATAAAGCCGCGAATGTGCTCCACCACCGTATCGTGCAAGCGCTGCCGCTCGACCTTCGGCATGAGCGGCGACGGGGAGATGCCCGCCTCGAAATCCGAATTTTGCATACAAAAGCCCTCCACATCTCATTAGGCGGGATTTTATAGGAAGCTGAAAGATTAGTTAACGGCGCGGGTAAACACCGGTGTCGACGGCCAACTTTCACCTTGGGTCGCTGAAGATCGTCTGATATAGTTTTTTGAATGCAAAATTCAATCGGAGGAGCCCAATGCTCAAATTAGACTTTCACCCCGCTGGCCGTCACTTTTTGCAGATCCCGGGTCCGAGCCCGGTGCCCGACCGTATCCTCCGGGCGATGAGCTATCCGACCATCGACCATCGCGGCCCGGAGTTCGGCGAGTTGGGTCTCGCGGTACTCGACGGCATCAAGAAAATCTTCAAGACGCAGCAGCCCGTGGTGATTTACCCGGCCTCGGGCACGGGCGCCTGGGAAGCGGCGCTGTCGAACACGTTGAGCCCCGGTGATCACGTATTGATGTTCGAAACCGGCCACTTCGCCACGCTGTGGAAAAAGATGGCGGAAAGCCTTGGGCTGAAGCCGGAGTTTCTCGGCCTGCCGGGCATTGAAGGTTGGCGTCGCGGCGTACAGCCGCAAATGATCGAGGAGCGCCTGCGCGCCGACACACAACACACCATCAAAGCGGTGTGCGTGGTGCACAACGAAACGTCGACCGGCGTGACCTCCGACATCGCCGCCGTGCGTCGCGCAATCGACGCTGCGGGTCACCCGGCCTTGCTGCTGGTCGACACGATCTCGGGCCTCGCCTGCGCCGACTACCGTCATGACGAATGGGGCGTCGACGTTACCGTCTCGGGCTCGCAAAAGGGTTTGATGCTGCCGCCGGGCATCAGCTTCAACGCGATCTCGCCGAAGGCCATGGCCGCCAGCAAGCAGGCAAAACTGCCGCGCAGCTTCTGGGACTGGAGCGACATCGTCGAGATGAACAAGACGGGCTACTGGCCGTACACACCGAACACGAACCTGCTTTACGGCCTTAACGAAGCGCTCGAAATGATTCTCGGCGAAGGGCTCGACAACGTGTTCGCCCGTCACGAACGTCTCGCCGAAGCGACGCGTCGCGCGGTGCGCGCATGGGGCCTGGAGATTCAGTGCGCCGATCCGTCGGTGTATAGCCCAGTGCTCACGGGCGTGATGATGCCCGACGGTATCGACGCCGATGCGGTGCGCAAGCTCATCTATGAACGCTTCGACATGTCGCTCGGCACCGGTCTCGGCAAGATGAAAGGACGCATGTTCCGCATCGGCCATCTCGGCGACTGCAATGACCTGATGCTGCTGGCCACGCTTGCCGGTTGCGAGATGGGACTGCGGCTCGCGGGCGTGCCCCTCAAGGAAAGTGGCTTGCCTGCCGCTATGGAGTGGTTGAGCCAGCCGATCAAGACGCAAGGCCTGAAAGCCGCGGCCTGAGTATCGCGCGCGACCAGCGACTCGCAGAGATAGGGAAGGCATGCTGCGCTTCCCTCAAGGAGCCGCGCATAGAAAGCGGTCCGAACAACATGCGATGGGCTCGCGGAGCAAAACGCCGACGGGCCGAGACGCAGCGCGCCATATCAGGCCCGCCGTCAACACATGCAATGGAGAGAGACGATGAAGCGGTTTCGTGTGACCAGTGCGACCAGTATCGTTCTAGTGATGCTATGCATCATGTACTTCATCACCTACCTCGACCGCGTCAACGTCAGCACCGCGGCGGCGGGCTTCGGCAAGGAATTCCATCTCTCGCATACGGAAGTCGGCTTGGTGTTCTCGGCCTTCGCGTATCCGTATCTGATCTTTCAGATCATCGGCGGATGGGTCAGCGATCGTTTCGGCGCGAAACGCACGCTGATTTTTTGCGGGGCCATCTGGGGCGTCGCGACCTTGCTGACCGGCTTTGCCGGCGGTCTGGTTTCGCTGCTGGCCGCGCGCGTGCTGCTCGGCTTCGGCGAAGGCGCGACGTTTCCGGCCGCCACCTCCGCGATGGCCCGCTGGGTTGCCAAGGAAAAACGCGGCTTCGCGCAGGGCATCACGCATGCGGCGTCGCGAATCGGCAATGCGGTAGCGCCTGGCCTGATCGTGCTCGTGATGGCGACCTGGGGCTGGCGTGAATCATTTTATATCTGCGGCGTGTTCAGCCTGTTGTGGGTCGCCGTGTGGGCCATTACCTTTACCGAGCATCCGAAAGACCACCCGCGTATCACGACCGACGAACTCGCCGTGCTGCCCGCGCCAAAGCCGAAAGCCGCTGGTGTGCCGTGGGGCAAACTGTTTCGCCGCATGTGGCCGGTCACGATCGTGTACTTCTGCTATGGCTGGACGCTGTGGCTGTTCCTGAGCTGGATTCCCCAATACTTTCTGCACAGCTATCACCTGCAATTGCAGAAGTCGGCCATCTTCGCTTCGGTGGTGTTCTTCGCCGGCGTGATCGGCGACACGCTCGGCGGCATCGTGACCGACTGGATCTTCACGCGCACCGGCAGCCTGAAACGCGCACGCAGCTGGATGGTGTCGGTCTGCATGTTCTTCTGCCTGCTCTCGCTGATTCCGCTGATGTTCACGCACAGCCTGTATCTGTCGATGGCGTGTCTCGCGTCCGGCTTCTTCTTCGCGGAGATGACAATCGGTCCGATGTGGGCGATTCCGATGGACATCGCGCCGGAATTCTCGGGCACGGCGAGCGGCATGATGAATACCGGCTCGGCATTGGCCGCGATTATCTCGCCAGTGGTCGGCGGCTTTCTGATCGACTACTTCGGCAGTTGGGAATTGCCGTTCGTCGGCAGCATGCTGTTGATGGCGATCGGCGTGGTGCTCGCATTCCGCATGCAGCCGGAAAGCAAGTTCGCGCTCAACGCAGGCGACAAGGCGCACGTTCCCACCAGCATGGGCGTTTGAGCACACCGCACCGTTCCCTCTCTCTTTGCCTTTGACGACATGACGACAGCACTCAGCCGGTTTCTTGCCGACGCACGCCGCAATCACGCCACGCTCGACACGTTGTCGCCGGAGCACACGCCCGCCGATGCCGCGGCAGCCTACGCAATTCAGCACGAAATCCTGGACGCATGCGGCGCGCGGATCGCCGGCTGGAAGATCGGCGCGAAGTCCGACAGCGGTCCGATCCAGGGGGCGCCGTTGCCCGACCTCGACTTGCTTGCCGACGGTGCGCGTCTGCCCCGTGAAGTTTTCGCGCCGCTGGGGCTCGAACTGGAAATCGCGTTTCGCTTCGGACGCAGCTTCGAACCGTCCACCACGCCGTATAGCGAGGACGAGGTGCGGGCGGGCATCGGTTCGATCGGCGCGACCATTGAAATCGTATCGAGCCGCTACGCGGCGTGGCCCTCGGTCGACAAGCTCGCACAACTCGCGGATCTGCAGAACCATGGCGCGTTGATCGTGGGCGAATTCACACCGTATCGCGAGGACTTTCCGTTCGTGGCGCCGTCGCTGCGTTTCAGTTTCGACGGGCACGATGTGGTGCAAAGCACGCCTGCCAACCCGGCCGGCGATCCGCGGCGTCTGTTGACGTGGCTCGTCAATCACGCCACGTCGCGCGGCATTGTCGTGACGCCGGCCATGGTCGTCACGACCGGTTCGTATACCGGCATGTTCTTCCCGAAGAACGCGGGCACGGCAAGCGGGCGCATTGAAGGTCTCGCGCCGGTCAGCCTCACGCTCTACTAGCCGTTTCCTCTGTTATAGCCATAGGCGACGAAATGCCGAATCCCACTTCCGCTCTACTCGTCAAGCCGATCCATCTGGTCCCTTCCGCCGCGCGTCTGACGAGTCCGCTCGCGCAGCATCTGCGTAAATCGCTGCGCGGCGACGTGTTGTTCGATGCGGCGAGCCGCGGCCGTTACGCGACCGACGCGTCGATCTACCAGATCACGCCGATCGGCGTGGTGGTGCCGCGCGACCAGGACGATTTGCGCATCGCGCTGGAAATCGCGCGCAGCGAGAAGGTGCCGCTCCTCGCGCGCGGCGCGGGCACGAGCCAATGCGGCCAGACGGTCGGCGAAGCGCTGGTGATCGATACGAGCAAGTGGTTGAACAATATCGTCGCGTTCGACGCCGAAGCGCGCACGGTGACGGTCGAACCGGGCGTCGTGCTGGACCACCTGAACGCCTGGCTCAAGCCGCACGGTCTATGGTTCCCGGTGGATGTGTCGACGGCCGCGCAATGCACGATCGGCGGCATGGCCGGCAACAACTCGTGTGGCTCGCGCTCGATCGAATACGGCAACATGGTGCACAACGTCGACGCGATCGACGCGATTCTCGCGGACGGCAGCGAAGCCCATTTCGGCTCGTTGCGCGACGCGCCGCAAGCTGCGCGCTTGCAGCAGATACTCGCGGGCGTGAAGCAGATCGCCGAGCGCGAGCACGACGAAATCGTGGCGCGCGTGCCGAAGGTCTTGCGACGCGTGGCGGGCTACAACATCGACGTGTTCGATTGCCAGAACCCACGCGCTTATACCGACGACGGCATCGCGAATCTCGCGCATCTGCTGGTCGGCTCGGAGGGTACGCTCGCGTTCAGCCGGCAACTCACGCTCAGGCTTGCGCCGCTGCCAGTGCATAAAACACTCGGCGTGGTCAACTTCCCGACCTTCTGGCAGTCGATGGATCTGACGCAGCACATCGTCAAGCTGAAGCCGGTGGCGGTGGAACTGGTCGATCGCACGATGATCGATCTGGCGATGAGCAATCCGGCGTTTCGTCCGGTGATCGGCAAGGCGCTGGTCGGCGAGCCGCAGGCCATTCTACTGGTCGAGTTCGCGGGCGAGGACCGCGAAGCGCAACTCGCGTCGCTCAAACAACTCACGGAACTGATGGCCGACCTCGGCTTGCCCGATTCGGTCGTCGAGATGCCGGACGCGAACGAACAGAAAGCGTTGTGGGAAGTCCGCAAGGCCGGGCTCAATATCATGATGAGCATGAAGGGCGACGGCAAGCCGGTGTCTTTCATTGAAGATTGCGCGGTGCCGCTCGAACATCTGGCCGAATACACGAGCCGTTTGACCGAGGTGTTCCATCGGCACGGCACGGAGGGCACCTGGTACGCGCATGCGAGCGTCGGCACGCTGCACGTGCGGCCGATTCTCGACATGCGGCGCGACGGCGCGCAGAAAATGCGCGCCATCGCCGACGAAGCGGCGGCGCTCGTGCGCGAGTACAAGGGCGCGTATTCCGGCGAACATGGCGACGGATTGTGCCGCGGCGAATGGGTCGCATGGCAATACGGGCCGCGCCTGAATCAGGCGTTCACCGAAATCAAGATGCTGTTCGATCCGGATAACCGCTTCAATCCCGACAAGATCGTGCGTCCGCCGAAAATGGACGACGCTGGCAATTTCCGCTTCGCGCCAGGCTACAAGGAGCAGCGCATCGACACGGCGCTCGACTGGTCGGCATGGAATGTCGAACGCGACCCGCTGACCGGACGGGAGACGCTGCCCGGCACCGGTAACGATCTGTCCGGCGGGCTCGCGAAGGCCGTGGAGATGTGCAACAACAACGGCCACTGCCGCAAGTTCGACGCGGGCACCATGTGCCCGAGCTATCGCGTGACGAAAGACGAACAGCACCTCACACGCGGCCGTGCGAATACCTTGCGTCTCGCGATTTCCGGTCAACTCGGCGAAGCGGGCCTCGCCAGCGACGACGTCAAGGACACGCTCGATCTGTGCGTGTCCTGCAAGGGCTGCAAGCGCGATTGTCCGACGGGCGTCGATATGGCGAAGTTCAAGATCGAGGCGCGGGCCGCGCGCGTCAAGCATCACGGACTGCGTTTGCGTGACAGGCTGGTGGCTTTCATGCCGCGTTACGCGTCGACGGCGAGCCGCTTTCCGGGTTTGATGGCGCTGGCCGACAACGTGCCGGTGCTGTCGGCGTGGTTCAAGCGGTCCGTGGGTTTCGCGCCCGAGCGGAGCTTGCCGCGCTTTCAGAAGTCGTTTCTGGCTAGTGCGGTGCCGGCCAAGGCGACTCGCGGCGCCGCGCTGAAAGAGGTGCTGCTCTTTGTCGATACGTTCAACAACAACATGGAGCCGGACAACGCGCGCGCTGCGCAGCAAGTGCTGGAAGCCGCCGGCTACACGGTGCACTTCAATCAGCGCCATGGCGAGCGGCCCGTATGTTGCGGCCGCACGTTCCTCGCGGCGGGTCTCGTCGATGAAGCGAGGCAGGAAGCGCGGCGCATGCTCGATCTGTTCAAGCCGTTCGTGGAGCGCGGTGTGCCGATCGTCGGACTGGAGCCGTCATGCTTGCTGTCGTTGCGCGACGAGTTTCTGCACTACGGTTTCGGCGACGAAGCGCTGCGGCTCTCGCAACAGGCGTTTCTGTTCGAAGAGTTTCTGGTGCGCGAGAACGAAGCCGGACGTTTGCAGCTTGCGCTGAAGCCGTTGGCCAAACAGCAGGCGCTGGTGCATGGCCACTGCCATCAAAAGGCCTTCGACGCCTTTACGCCCGTGCAGACGGTATTGAAATGGATTCCTGAGTTGAAGGTGTCGACGGTGGAATCGTCGTGCTGCGGCATGGCGGGCAGTTTCGGCTATGAAGCCGAGCACTACACGACGTCTCAGGCGATGGCGGAGCTATCGCTGCTGCCGGCGGTGCGCAAGATGGACGACAACACGCTCATGGTCGCGGACGGCACGAGTTGCCGGCATCAGATTCACGACGGTGCGGGCGTCGAGGCGATCCACGTGGCACGCTTGCTGGCAATGGCGTTGCAATAACGGCGCGTAGCGCGGGACATGCCGTCTTTCCGCATTCAGCCGGCAACCGCCTGCCGATACGCGGTCGGCGCCACGCCTACACTCTCGCGGAACCGGTGGCTGAAATGGCTGGCATTCGCATAGCCGCATTGTTCGGCGACCTGCGCGAGCGGCAGCGTCGTAGTCCGTAATAAAGTACGCGCGCGTTCGAGCCGCTGCTGCGCGATCCACGCGGCGGGTGGCAGTCCGAACGAAGTGCGGAACATGCGCGCAAGATGAAATTCCGACAACGCCGCGACGCCGGCAAGCTCGCCGAGCGTGAGCGTCTGCGCCAGATGGCTTTCAATATAGTCGCGCAGCCGCCGGCGAGTCGCAACCGACAGCCCGCCTTTGAGCGACGCATCCGTGCGGCGCACGCCTTGGGCGCGCAACAGCAGACTGAGCACCTGATGGGCGGTCTCATTGGTGCGCAGCAAGCCGTCAGGATCTTGCCAGTCCTCATTCGCCAGCGATTGACACAGACTGGCGATGCGCGCGTCTTCGAAATACGTGCGGTCGGCGAGGGTCAGTTCGCGCGGCTCGCGATCGAGCTCCTGAACGGCGCGCTGGGTGAAATGCTCCGGCAGGAAGTACAGATGCATGAAATGCATGTGGCCACGTACCCACCAGCGTGACTCGTGGTCACCGGGCAGTGCGCAGAGTCGCGACGGCGCGCCGTAATGCCCGGGCATTTTCTGGCGCTCGGTGCGATAACCGCCATCCAGGTAGCACGACAGCGTGTGATGGCCGGGGCGTTCGTAGATGGTTTCGGCTTCTTCCGTGTCGCGCGTCCAGACGGCGATGGCCAGCCGGTCGCCGAGCCACGCGAAACGGTCCAGATTGGCGTTGGCGCTGCTCAGCGTGTGACACACCGACTGAAGGCCAAACGGCGTTTCGGCGGAGTGGGTCGCGGTGGCGGGCGGTCTGGCGTTCACGAAACGGGCGGAAACTTGTCTTGACTGAATGAGCGTCAGTATACGGCGACCCGCGCGAGGCGGCTTGCCGCTGCCGGAAAATGCGCAATTTTGGACAAGTGCAACCGACGGGGCTGCGGCATAGTGAGTTCCCGTATTCGCTGTTGCAGGCTTGGCCATGAATCTGTCGCTGTATGTCGCCACCGTTCTGATCTGGGGCACCACGTGGATCGCAATCAAATGGCAACTGGGGGCCGTACCGCCGCCGGTGTCGATTGCCTGGCGTTTCTGGATCGCCGCACTGGTGCTGTTCGCTTTGCTGCGTATCATGCGCCGGCCGATCTGGCCGCCGCGCGCCGCGTGGCGATTTCTGGTCGCGCAAGGGTTGGCGCTCTTCTGCCTTAACTTTCTGTGCTTTTACTACGCCGAACAGGTCGTGCCGAGCGGCCTCGTGGCGGTGGTGTTTTCCACCGCGCCGCTGCTGAATTCGATCAACGGTCGGCTGTTCATGGGCCGGCCTTTGCAACCCACTGCAATTGCCGGGGCGTTGCTCGGGCTCGTTGGCATCGTGTGTCTGTTCGTGCAGCAGATGACCGGACACCTCGGTGATCACGCGGCATGGTTCGGTCTGGGAATCGCGTTTCTCGGCACGCTGTGCTTTTCGGCCGGCAACCTGCTGTCGAGCCGCATGCAATCGATGGGCTTGCACCCCTTCGCCACCAATAGCTGGGCGATGATGATCGGCGCCAGCGTCTTGACGGTGGGAAGCGTATTGGCAGGTTTCTCGTTCGCGGTCGAACCGTCCGCGCGTTACCTCGGCGCGCTCGCCTATCTCGCCATTTTTGGCTCGGTGATCGGCTTTACGGCTTACCTGATGCTGGTCGGGCGCATTGGACCCGAGCGTGCGGCTTACTGCACGGTGTTGTTCCCGATCGTGGCGCTGGCGGTATCGACGGTATTCGAAGGTTATCAGTGGTCGGCGCTAGCCGTGGTCGGCCTGTTGCTGGTGGTCGCCGGCAATCTGGTGGCATTCGACCTTACGCGGCGCATCTTCGTGCGACGGGTGCGAACCTCCTGACGGGCATCCTGGCAGGGGGCGGGCGTCGCATTGATCCGTTCGCTCAAAGGTGAAATTCCCAACGGTCGTCTGCGCACCCGGCGTTTGAGGTGAGCATTTTCGGGAGCTAATGACGCGGTCGGTCAGCGCATTGGTGAGCTTATTCGGGACCCCGAGTACAGCCGGAAATGGAGGCGTGCGAACGCCGCCAGCGCCTCCGCATTAACCACATGGGTAGACGGATCCGCCCAACGCACTTATAATCGTTGCATCCTAATCGCGAGATAGCAGCCAAATAGGCTAAGTTGGAAGGGGTTGAGTGCAAACTGGCAACACTTTGCAAACGCCCTAGCGCCGGTGCGAACCGGCACTCAAAGGAGGCCCCAAACCTCCGTCGGACAAGCGGCTCGACGCCGCTGTCCAAATCATCGATGGATCTGGCACCAGTTTTGCTGACTGGTTCGCCACCGAAGGCGAATTCACCCCGCCCTCGCGCCGGGCAAACACAAACGCCTTGGCACCCCTCGGTTCACCTCGCGGCATGTGCCGCGTCCCGAACTTCCCATTCGCAGCGTCGTCACGACGCCTGTGCGGCGTGGCTGTTTGCGCGCGTCGCTCGAACAAGGAGGCGCATCTTCATGATTCATCGTCCTGCCAGACTGATCGGCAGTCTTGTAGCCATCGGTATTGTCATCGCGTTGCTGGGTCGCGCGATCGACCCCGCTGCGCTGCATCAGTACGCCCCTGATCTGGTCTATTACACGAAGCGGCATCTGTTGCTCGTCGGCTATTCCATGGTTCTTGCGCTGCTGGTCGGCATCCCCGCCGGTGTGTTGCTCAGCCGCCCGTCGTTCGCGCGTCACGCCGAACGCTTCATGCAGATTTTCAACATCGGCAACACGATTCCCTCGCTGGCCGTGCTGGCCATCGCGCTCGGCATCTTCGGCATTGGCGATATACCGGCGCTGGTCGCGCTGTTTCTCGCGTCGTTGCTGCCTATCACACGCAATGCCTACGAAGGCATGAAGAACGTGTCGCCCGCGCTGCGCGAGGCGGCGCGCGGGCTCGGCATGACAGGCTGGCAATCGCTGTTGCGCGTGGAGTTGCCCAACGCGATGCCGATTATCGTCGGCGGCGTGCGCACTGCGCTGGCGATCAACGTAGGCAGCGCGCCGCTCGCCTATCTGATCGGCGCGGATAGTCTCGGCACGCTGATTTTCCCGGGCATCTACCTGAACAACCAGCAGCAGCTTCTGCTCGGCGCGGCGGCCACCGCGATTCTCGCGCTGGTGCTGGACGGCATCGTCTCGGCCGGCAGCCGCTACCTGCTCGCACGGCGCGGGGTGACGGCATGATCGATCTGTTCAAACGCGGCCGCTGGATCGCGGCCGGTGCTTTGCTCTTCACGAGCCTTCACGCTAGCGCGGCAACGCTCGTGCTCGGTGGAAAAAACTTCACTGAGCAATACGTTCTTACCGAGATCACGTCGCAATACCTGCGCGCGAAGGGCTACACGATCGATGCGCGCACCGGTCTCGGCAGCACGCTGTTGCGCAGCGCGCAGGAGAACGGACAGGTCGATATCACGTGGGAATACACGGGCACGGCCGCAATCGTCTACAACAAGATCACCGAAAAGCTCGATCCGAAGACCATGTATGAACGCGTGAAAGCGCTGGACGCGAAACGTGGCCTCGTCTGGCTCGATTGCTCGCCGTTGAACAACACGTACGCGCTCGGCTTGCCGCAACAGGTGGCGCAGCAAACCGGCATCCGCACGATTTCGCAGCTCGCCACGAAGATGGCGGCGGAGCCGAAAAAGAAGCACGTGTTCGCGATGGACGCGGAGTTCGCCAATCGTCCGGACGGGCTGAAGCCGCTCGAAGCCGCCTATGGCATGCAATTCAGCCGCGAGGAAACGCGGCAGATGGATCCGGGCCTCGTCTACACGGCACTGCATAACAACCAGGTGCCGATCGGACTCATCTACACGACGGACGGCCGGGTGAAGGGCTTCAACATCGTGCCGCTCGAAGACGATCGCCACTACTTTCCCGCGTACAACGCCACGCCGGTGGTGCGCAAAGCGACGCTCGACCAGAACCCGCAACTCGCGCCGCAGTTGAACGCGTTGTCCGACGCGCTGAACAACGACACCATGCTCGAGATGAACAAGCAGGTCGACGTCGACGGCAAACCGGTGCGCGAGGTCGCGGCGGAATTCCTGCGCACGCACAAGCTGCCCTGAGCGGAGAACCTCACGATGACTGTATTCGACTATCTATCGGCCAACTGGCCTGAATTACTGCAACTCACGGCGCAACACGTGTGGCTGGTGGGGATCGCGGTGGGTTGCGCGATTGTTGTCGGCGTACCCCTGGGTATCCTGATCAATCGGCACGAATGGCTCGCCGCGCCGCTGCTGAGCATTGCGACGGTGGTGCTGACCTTGCCGTCCATCGCGCTCTTCGGCTTGATGATTCCCGTGTTCTCGCGCTTCGGCCAGGGCATCGGCGCGGTGCCGGCGATTACCGCCGTGTTCCTCTATTCGCTGCTGCCGATCATGCGCAACACCTACCTCGCGCTACGCAACGTCGACGCCGGCATCAAGGAAGCGGGTATCGGCATCGGCATGACGGTGTGGCAGCGGCTGCGCCTCGTCGATTTGCCGCTCGCCGTGCCGGTGATTCTCGGCGGTGTGCGCACGGCGGTGGTGATGAACATCGGCGTGATGACGATTGCCGCGGTGATCGGCGCGGGCGGTCTCGGCACGCTGATCATCCGCGCGATTGGCCAAAGCAACATGATGAAACTGTTGGTGGGCGCCGTGCTCGTGAGTTTGCTCGCGATCGTCGCCGACCTGCTGCTGCAGGCGCTGCAACGCTTGCTGACCCCGAAGGGAGTACAAAAGACATGATCGAACTCGACAAACTGACCAAGACGTTTACGCAAAAGGACGGCCAGCAGGTGAAGGCCGTCGACTCGGTGAGCCTCACGGTGGGCGAAGGCGAAATCTGCGTGTTTCTCGGCCCGTCGGGCTGCGGCAAGACCACCACGCTGAAGATGATCAACCGTCTGATCGCGCCGACCTCAGGGCGCGTGCTGATCAACGGTGAAGACACTTCGGGTTTGAATGAAGTCGAACTGCGCCGCCACATCGGCTACGTGATCCAGCAGATCGGCCTGTTCCCGAACATGACGATCGAAGAGAACATCACCGTCGTGCCGCGCTTGCTCGGTTGGGACAAGAAGCGTTGCCGCGAGCGGGCCACGGAGTTGATGTCGATGGTGGCGCTCGATCCGAAGCAGTATCTGAAGCGTTATCCGCGCGAGCTGTCGGGTGGTCAGCAGCAGCGCATCGGCGTGATTCGCGCATTGGCCGCCGATCCGCCCGTGCTGCTAATGGACGAGCCGTTCGGCGCAGTCGACCCGATCAATCGCGAGTCGATTCAGAACGAGTTCTTCCAGATGCAGCGCCAACTGAACAAGACGGTGATCATGGTGAGCCACGACATCGACGAGGCGATCAAGCTCGGCGACCGCGTCGCCGTGTTCCGCCGTGGCCAACTGGTGCAGTACGACCATCCGGATACGCTGCTCGCGCATCCACGCGACGAGTTCGTCGGTGCGTTCGTCGGTCAGGACAGCACGTTGAAGCGCCTCTTGCTGGTGAAAGCCGGCGACGCCGCCACCCAGCCGGAGACCGCGCGCGCCGATACGCCGGTCTCGCGTGCGTTCCAGATGATGGACGACAACGACAGCCGCTATCTGACCATCGTCGACGGAAACCAGCAGGCGCTCGGTTATGTGACGCGCCGCGCGGCGCGTGCGGGCGAAGGCGTGTGCGGCGACCATCTGAGCGCGTTCAAGGCGACGGTCGGCGCGGACGAGCATCTGCGCATCGTGCTGTCCAAGATGTACCAGTTCAATTCGTCATGGATGCCGGTGCTGGACGGCGACGGCCGTTACGTCGGCGAAGTCACACAGGATTCGATTGCGGACTACCTCAGTTCGGGCCGCTCGCGCCGGCAGACGGGGCAGCCGTCCATCGTGTCGCCTGCCGTCGCCGTGGCGGAGGCGGCCGCTGCGGCCGCGCAGGCTGCAGCGACTCAACACGCGTGAAATCGGCGAATAGGTCAAGCTGTGCGGGCGCCGTCCTCCTCGAACACGACAGCGTCCGCGCGAAATTTCTGATTTATCGATCGACGCCTTAACGTCGATCGCATTCGCTCTGATCACGAATAGACGGCAACGCACGATCGGTATATAACAACGTGAAAGGATGGCTTGTTCACCGATGCATTAACAGGAGCGAAGTTTCATCATGACGCAAGACGTAACGCCCAAACCGCCCACGGGCGACCGGCCGGACCTGGAGCACCTCGACGCAGCGCTCACTCACGTGGATCAGCAGGTCTCTTCGGGCAGCATTGCATCGGGTGCCGCGAAGGGCATTCTGTATAGCCTGATCGAAACGCTCGGTACGTTTGTCGGCGACCCCGATTTGCCGGAGCACGCACGTTCGGGTTACGAAGGATTGCTGGAAGCCGCGCGCGAATTACGCGCGAAGCTGGATCACTAAAGGCAATGGCGCGCCGCCTGCTGGCGGCGCGTTTCGCATCGGCATGCTGGCCGATCTGGCGCGGGCGTTGCCATTGTCAGGTGATTTCCAAGTGATTGCCCGGTGCGGCGGAATAACGCGGCGGCGAATCGCCGTTCGATTCCCACCGCATCGAGCCGCTACATTTCGGCGGCACGGCTGTCTATGATAAAAAGGGCGCACTGTTTCCAACACTGCGTCCTTTTTTATGCTCTCTGCGTCTGCTATCGCGCTACTGGCCGTCGGCATTGTCGTCGTGCTGATTACGCCTGGCCCCACCAATACGCTGCTTGCGGCAGCCGGCTTGCGCCAGGGCGTGCGGCGCTCGCTGCCGCTGATCGCAGCCGAACTGGGCGGCTATTTCATCTCGATCTCCGTCTGGGGACATTTCCTCGCCCAGGCCGCCCATGCGCTGCCGTGGTTGCCCTCGCTGCTGCGCGTGGCGGCTGGCTTGTACATTGCCTACCTCGCCGTCGACATGTGGCGTGCGGCGGTGGCGTTGCCCGATTCGGCGCAGCGCGCGAACGGCATGCGCACGCTGTTCGTGGCGACGCTGCTTAATCCTAAGGGCTTGTTGTTCGCCGGCACGATCTTTCCGGCTATCGCCTTCGCGCAGCTGCCGGCCTACGCGTTTGCGATGCTGATGTTCGCGTGCCTGTTGGTGCCGATCGCGCTCGCCTGGATCGCGTTCGGTGCCGCGCTTGGCAGCGGCAAGCTCACCTGGCTGAATCCGGTGAAGGTACAGCGCGGCGCTTCGATCGTGCTCGGCGTGTTTTCCTTGTCGCTGGCATGGGCGGCGCTGCATTGAGCGCGGCGCTGATCTCGCATTCAGGCGACCGCGCCGGCTCGCGAGCGGACTTCTTCTTGCGGGGCGTCGTCGACGCTTAGCGCTTCGAGCCATTCCGGCGGCGCGGCAGTGATTTCCAGTTGCGGCGTGCCGTGCCAATCCGCGCAGCGTTGCAAGGCGCGGCGCAGATCGCCGGCAAGACGGGCGCTCAGCCGCACACCCGGTTCGATGTGCAACGACTTCAGTTCGAACACGCCTTGGGTCCGATGCGCTTTCGCATCCACGCGGCCGACCAGACGCCCGCGGCTCAGCAGCGGCAACACGAAGTAACCATATTTGCGCTTCGCGGCAGGCGTATAGCATTCGATCGCATAGTCGAAGTCGAACAGCGCAGCGGCGCGCTTGCGGTCCCACACCACCGGATCGAACGGCGACAACACCGTGGTGACAGTCGACGCGAGCTTGCCGCTCGCGGCGTCGTCGAGCATCGCGGCGAAGTCGTGATGAACGAACGTGTCCTGCTTCCAGCCTTCCACGCGCACCGGAATCAGCTCGCCCTGCTCGGCGAGCGCATGCAGTTCGTCGCGGTAGGGGCGGCGCGGCAAGCGGTAGTAATCGGCGACCCAATCGGCGCGCGCCACGCCGAGCGCACGGCAGGTGCGGCGTAACACTTCTTCGGTCACGATGTGCGCCGGCGGCAGATCGCGTGCGTCGTCCCAGTCGGGCAGCACGCGTTCGGCCAGATCGTAGACGCGATGGAAATTGCGCCGCTCGGCCACCATCAGTTGCCCGATCGCGAACAGCACTTCCAGATGGCGTTTCTCCGGCTTCCAGTCCCACCAGCCGTTGCCCTTGCCCGCCTCGCGGGCGAAATCCGCGGAGCGGACCGGACCGGTCGCGCGAATATGGGCGAGCAGCTTCTCAATGTCCTTGCGATGCTTCTTGTGCCACTCGGCCGCGTATTTCCAACCCATGCCGCTTGGATCGAGCATGCGATGGCGCAGCAGGCCGTAGTCTTCGGTCGGCACGAAACAGGCTTCATGCGACCAGTACTCGAACAGCTTGCCTTCGGCGAGATGCTCGTCGAGCCATTGCTGCGGATAGGTGCCGAGCCGGCTGAACAACACCAGATAAGGGCTGCGCGCGACGACGTGGATCGTGTCGATCTGCAATTGCGCCATGCGGCGAATCGCGTCGAGCACGTCGGCTTTGACGGCCTTGCGGCGCGGCGGCGTCAGCAAACCTTGCGCGGCCAGATGCAAGGTGCGGGCGGCGGAAAGCGGAAGGGTCTTCACGCGGGCTTCGATCAGTGAGTGAGTGCGATGGTGGCGGACATCCGGTCCGGCCTGAATCAGCAGCCGCTACTGTAGCGTGAAGCGCCCAACCATGTTGTCACCACTCGCGGCCGTGATGCCGGTCCCAGCCGCGGTGACGGCCATGATCGTGATGCCAGCGGCGGCCGCGGTAGTAGTCGTCCCGGTAGCCGTAGCCATAGGCCGGTTGCGGCGCGTACACGACCGGCGGTGGCGCATAGACCGGCGGCGCTGCATACACGGGTCCCGGCGTGTTGACGAAGACGCCGACGCCCACTCTGGCCGAGGCGGCAGTCGAGGCGCAGGCGGCGGCAAGGCCGAAGGCGGCGAAAAGGATCGCGCGTTGGATCATGCTTGTCTCCTGTCGTGTCGAAAGAGCCGGCCATTCGCTGTCGAATGGCTGACGGCAATATTACGAGACAGAAAGCAAGGCAGGTGCAACCAGTTGAAGGGGTGTGTAACAGCAGGTTACCCGCCGGCCGGCGGTTGCAAGGCCGGCGGGCGGTTCAGGAGAGATTGTTTCAGGCGCCCAGCGCGACCGCGTCGCCCGCTGTCTCTGCCAGTAGTTGATGGATTTGAGCGACCACGGCGGCGCCTTCTCCGACCGCCGCCGCCACCCGTTTCGTCGAGCCGGCGCGAGCGTCGCCGATCGCGTACACGCCTTCGACCGTGGTGGCGAGATCGCAGACCGACGCTCCTTCAACGCTCGTGCCCGTCAGCACGAAGCCCTTGTCGTCGAGTTCCACGCCGCAGGTGCGCAACCAGTCGGTATTCGGATCCGCGCCGGTGAACAGGAACAGATGGCGCGTGTCGAAATGATCGGTGCCATCGGGCAACGGTTTTTTCAGGCGGACTGACGACAAGCCGCTTTCGTCGGCATCCAGCTTGCCGATTTCCGAATTTGGATGCACGAACACATTCGGCAACGAGCGGATCCGGTCGATCAGATAGCGCGACATGGTGGCTTCAAAACCACTGCGCCGGATCAGCACGTGGACTTTGGCCGCATGCGTGGCCAGATACACGATCGCCTGGCCGGCCGAGTTGCCGCCGCCCACCAGCACGACTTCCTGGCGCTTGCACAGCTTCGCCTCGACGGGCGACGCCCAGTAGTAGACCCCGCGCCCTTCGAAGCGGTCTAGCCCTTCGAGCGCCGGGCGCCGGTAAACCGCGCCGCTCGCAATCACAATGGCGCGCGCCGTGATATGCCCGCCGCACTTCAGTTCCAGCCGATGTGGCCGCTCTGCGCAATGCAGCGCCTTCACGTTGACCGGAATCGCGACGTGCGCGCCGAATTTCTGCGCTTGCACGAATGCGCGGCCGGCCAACGCCTGGCCGGAAATACCGGTCGGAAAGCCGAGATAGTTTTCGATTCGTGAACTTGCGCCGGCCTGGCCGCCTGGCGCGCGGCTGTCCAGCACGATCACCGACAGGCCTTCGGAGGCCGCGTACACCGCGGTGGCGAGCCCAGCCGGGCCCGCGCCGACAATCGCGACGTCGTACACATGCGCATCGTCGAGATCGGGCAGCAAGCCCAGGCACGTGGCAAGTTCCGGCATGCTCGGATGACGCAGCACCGAGCCGTCCGGGCAGATCACCAGCGGCATGTCTTCTTTTTGCGCGGCGAATTGCTCGATGAGACGCAACGCGTCTTCGTCGCGTTCGTCGATCACGGAATGGGGATGGCCGTTGCGCGACAGAAAGCCTTGCAGCATGACGAGCCGCGCGTCGTTACTGCTGCCGATCAGGATCGGCCCGCCGGCGCCTTTTTCGATCAGCGACACGCGCCGCAGGATCAACGCGCGCATGATGCGCTCGCCGAGTTCCGCTTCGGCGACGATCAATGCGCGCAGCCCCTCCGGTGGAATCAGCAATGCCTCCACCGAACTGAGCGCCATGCCGTTGACCAGCGCGGGCCGTCCCGACAATTGACCGACTTCGGCAAGAAAATGCCCTGCGCCGTGCTCGCCGATCAGGACTTCACGCCCGATGCCATCGCGCTGATAGACTTTCACGCGTCCTTCGAGCAGCACGAACATGCCGGGACCGGTGTGGCCGGTCTCGAACAGCAGCTCACCCGCCTTCCAGTGACCGATCTCGCCGAACCGCCGCAGGCGACCGATTTCCGCGCAGGTGAGCGCGGGGAACATCTGATGCATGCGCGTCGAGAGAGACGAAAACGGCGCGTCGGCGACGACGGCCTGCTGTTGCCCTTCCGCTTGTTGTTGTGCTTCAGTTTCTTGAGTCGAAAGCATTGAACCGCTCCTTCGTGTTCATTGACGGATCGAACGGGAGGCGAAGCGGCGCGGCGCCGAATGGCGCAGATGCAAGTTGCGCTGCTTGCGCTACACGGCCTTCGGCGCGACGTCCTCGACCGCCACTTCCGGCGGCGGCATGTCGGGCAGCGAATCCACCGGCTTGCCCGAGTCGCGCCAGGCTTCCATGCCACCGCGCAGCGGCAGCACGTCGGAGAAGCCGGCTTCGTTCAATTGTTTGGCCATCCATGCCGCGGAAATCTCATTCGGGCAGGAACAGTAGATCACCAACTTTTGATCGCGCGGATAGGTCGCGACGATCTCGTCGAGCTGCCGCTCGTCGGCGAATTGCGAGCCCGGAATCACAAACGGATCGAGCTTGCGCTTCTCATGCGAACGGATGTCGAACAGCACCGGCGTCTTGCCGGCCTTCACCAGCGCCGCCAGTTCGTCGACTTCGATGCGCGCCGACGCGAGCTTCGCAATCAGCTGGCGCCGGCGGATCCAGCGGTACGCGGCATACGCCAGCAGCAACGCGACCGCGACCAGCGCGGCGGTGCGGCCGAGCCGCCCGGCCAGGGCGAACAGCATATCGATCTGCTTCGCGAACAACGCACCGATGATCAGGCCCGTACCGGACCACAACGCGGCGCCGATGCTGTCGTAAGTGAGAAACGTGCGATAGCGCGTGCCCATGGCGCCCGCCATCGGAATCGAGACGATCGACAGGCCCGGCACGAACTTGGCCACGGCCAGCACGCGCACGCCCCAGCGGCCGAAAAAGCGTTCGGTCTTTTTCACGCAGGTGTCACGCGAGAGCGACAGCCGGCAAATCGCTTTCAGCGTGTTGCCGCCGTACATCCGGCCGGCGAAATACCACGCGCTGTCGCCGATCAGCGTGGCGAATATCGACAGGATGAGCACCGGCGCCAACTGCGTGCCCACTGAGCCGGGATGCATGGCCGCCATCGCCCCGAACAGCACGAGCGAGGGCATGGCCGGAACCGGCAGCCCGATCGAGGCGGCGAGCACGTTCACGAACACGAGCGCCGGCCCATACTGCTCGACGAGATCATGTAGCATCGGCTTACATCCGCAGCCCTTTCGGGCGCGGCGCAGGTAGGGAATGCGAAGGAGAATGCAAGGATTATGGACGCATTTTCGAGACGAGGAAACGCCCCGAAAAGACGTCCGTTATTCGGGCGTTCAAAGCGTTATCGCAAGCACACTGAACCGTTCGAAAGGCGCATTAGGAGCGCAATTCGAACAAAGCGAAAAGGCTTGAATGACACGCCGCATGCCGAAGCGGAAATAATGCCCGATTGACATGCCGTAGGCGTCGTATCGGTAAGCAATTTAAGAGCGGCGCCGCGTAAGCGTCACGCGGCAATTGCACCCGAGTGCAATGCCGCGTGACGTATTTCATTGACGATGATTGTGCTGTTCGCCCGGCAGTTCGGCGCCATGCGCGCGAATCGCGGCAATCAGTTCGGCTGGCGTGATTTCGTAGCGCACTTCGCGGTGAATGCCTGGCTTGCGCTCATCGACTTCGATCAAAAGAATGCCTTTGCCGTCTTCTGTCGATTCGAGGCGCAGCGAGCGGAGTTCGCGCGCCGTTGCGTCGTCGTATTCGGTGAGCAGGGCCATTGACCCGGAGGACCCGGTAGTGCGCATCGAAGTTGTCCTTGTTCCGTTGTTGATCGAGCCATTGTACGGGCAGGATAGTGCGACGTCTGTCGCGCCACGGTCACGCTCTACGGATTTGCCCGTTCACCGGCCTGTGTGCCGCAAGCCGCCAGGCGCGTTGACTGGCGCGGCCCGCCGGGCAACGCGTGACGTGACGTCCCGCCGTGACAACCAGTTTAACGCGACTCCCGGCAACGACGAATGCATTTTTCGTGCCCCGAGGCGGTGCGCTTCTTCTCCATGACTGTCACGCTGTTGACGCGCGCATTGGTTAGGCGGATGCGGCGACCCACTGCCGGTCGGTCGCTCCGCGCTAGTGCATCGCGCAGACCAGCTGCGCGCGAATAGGGCAGTGCGATGTCGAAAGTGGTGAGAGGTGGTGAGAGCCGGCAAAAAAATAGCCCGTCCATGAGTGGGACGGGCCGCTAAACGCCGTTGTTACTTGGGTCAGCCTGCCCTTACAACCAACTGGGCGCTGACGGGATCCATCGTGCTGCGCCAATACTGGGCTGTCGAGGTGGGAGTAACGCCGATCTATCAGACCATTGTGGCTTCGTCCTGTTCGAGATCGCGTGCGACGCCCGGCGCGCTGCGTCGCTCGATGTCGGCGGCAACGGTTTGCGCGGCATCGGGCGTGAAGCCCTGATGACGCTTCGTACTGGTGACGCGTGGCGCGGGCGTGGCTTGCGCAACGGTGAACAGACGCACCGCCTCATCCAGCACGTCGGCCTGTTCCGCGAGACGCTGTGCGGTCGCTGCCGCCTGCTCGACGAGCGCCGCGTTCTGCTGCGTGGCGCCATCCAGATGCGAGACCGCCTGATTGACCTGGCGAATCCCTTCCGCCTGTTCGCTGCTGGCATTCGCCACTTCGACGATGATCGACGACACGCGGCCCACCGCTTCGTCGATCACGCGCATTTGCGAGGTGGTGCGCGCAACCAGTTCGGTGCCCGCCGCGACTTCGGTCGTACTCGCTTCGACCACCGACTTGATTTCCTTCGACGACGCCGCGCAGCGTTGCGCCAGCATTCGCACTTCGCTCGCGACCACGGCGAACGAACGGCCTGCTTCGCCCGCCCGCGCGGCTTCGACGGCCGCATTGAGCGCGAGAATGTTGGTCTGGAATGCAATGCCGTCGATCACGCTGGTAATGTCGGCGATACGCTGCGACGCCGCCGTGATGCCGGCCATGGTCTGCTCGACCTGGCCCGCGATCTTGCCGCCGACTGCTGCGGCTGCCTGCGCGTCCCGCGCCAGATCGAGCGCGCGCACGGTGGCGTCGGCGTTGGCCTGCACCGTGGTGGTCAGCTCTTCCATGGTGGCGGCGGTTTCCTGGAGCGACGCCGCCTGCAACTCCGTGCGCCGCGCAAGATCCACATTGCCGCTGGAAATCTCGCGGGCGTTGTCGAGCATGCCGGTGATCTGCGCGCGCACGTCGTAGACGATTGCGGCGAGATTCGCCTTCAACTGATTCAGTGCCTGGAGCACTTCGCCAAGATCGTCGTGGCGCGCGATTTGCAGATCCGCGGTCAGATCGCCCGCGGCGAGCCGTGTGGCGAATCCCGACATATCGCTGATCGGTGCGGCGAGTTGCCGCTTCAACATCTGCCACGACACGATGCTGACGACCGCGGTCACGCCGAACGCAATCCAGAACGGCACAGGCGGCGTGCCTTCCCAAGCCACGAGGCCGGTCAGCAGCAGCGCCAGCAACGTGATCGCGTAGCCAGCCGCCGCGCGCGTGGCGACAGGCAGGCGCATCAGCGCCTGCAGACGCCCGAGCAGGCCGGTGCGCACCACCACGCCGCGGCGCAGCCGGATGCCGCGCGCCTCGCCTGCGCGCATGCGCGCGTACAGCGTCTCGGCGGCGCGCACCGCGTCACGTTCCGGTTTCACGCGCACGCTCAAATAGCCGACCACAGTGCCTTTCTCGACCACTGGCGTGACGTTGGCCTGCACCCAATAGTGATCGCCATTCTTGCGGCGGTTCTTCACGAGCGCCGTCCATGGGCGGCCGTCGCGGATCGTCGCCCACATGTCGGCGAAGGCCTCGCGCGGCATGTCCGGATGACGGATCAGATTGTGCGGCTGGCCGATCAGCTCGTCGCGCGTAAAGCCCGAGACGGCGATGAAGGCGGGGTTGCAATACTGGATGCGGCCGGTCAGGTCGGTCGCGGAGACAAGCATATTCGACGAAGGGTACTCGTACTCGTGCCCGGTGACAGGCTGGTTATTGCGCATGGCTTTCCTTGCTGGTGCTGACGCGCATGTGCGCGCGCTGCTTACTGGGTCGCAAGGATTAACGGCAATTAACCCCGTGCTCTTTAGGGTTTCCCAGTAAACCACTCAGGTTTAGCCGGGGTCGGGCCGTTAATGCAAGGTTGTCTGATGTGCGTCCGGATGCCGCCGGAAACGGTGCCGGATGCGTCGCGCGATACCTTCAAAAGGGCTACACTGCGCCCGTATATAAGGCCTGCAGACGTAGTTCGTCCCTCGATTTCGCAGTGGTCTGCCTGCACGAATCCGCTATTCCAGCGAGCTGATGCAGAAGATCCTCGACCGCACACAAGAGTCATTGGCGCTGGCTTTCGCCACGCTCGCGCAGAACGCGAAGCGCCAACAACGGGTTTATCTGGCGACGATCGGTTCCCTCATGCTGATCGTGGCGATTTTCGCGCTCGTGCTCGCTGTCGTTGCCGGGCTCGCGCAACTCGACTATCGCCGCACTTTCACGTCGCAGAATGCAACCGACATCTCCCTTCTGCTGCACCAGGAGGAGTCGTTCTCGCGACGCGTCGAGCTCACATTCGACTATTACTACACCGCTGCCCAGGTGCGCAGCGCGCCGGATGCCATTCAGCAATCGGTTCGCCGGACCGGCATGGTGAGCGGCAAGGTGGACAGGATCGACGCCGGCTTCGACATGCTGGTCGGCGAAGCCACCGCCACCGCGTGGGGCGCACAACTCGGCGAGAAGCTTGGCCGCCTCTACGAAGCGTCGCAGTCGACCCTTGCGACGCAGCAGGCCTTCGAGTTGCAGCAACGGGCAACGCTGGTCGGGCTGAAGGAAGACTATGCGGTGATCCTGCCTTCGCTCTCGCAAACGGTGGCGGGAAAAGCCGCCGCAGCGGACCTGTCCGCCATGCCCCAGCAGCGGCTGGCAGTCATAAGGACGCTGCGCGACACGCTCGAACGCCAACTCGAGGTGCAAACCGGTAAGCGCCTGCCCGGCAAAGGCGAGCGTGTCTGGCTCGGTCCGTATGTCGATCCGCTGGAGAACGTGCCGGTGATCTCCGCGGTGAGCGTCTACTACGACGGCGACACGCCCACTACGTTGATCAGCATGACGATCCGGCTCGATGTGCTCGCGAGGCGCATTGCGCCACCCGGCAACGAGGGCACGATACTGCTCATGACCGCGGATCACCGCATTGTCGTTTCCTCGGAGCCGATCAGCGCGCCGACCGGCAAAATGTTGCAACAGACGGTGGCGGCAACGCCGTCGCATGTATTTCATTACGGGCGTGAAGGCGTGATCTTTCATGAGCCGCTGAAGCCTGGGTTTGGCTTCCTGGTCGGCTATATGTCGTGGGGCGCGCTTGCTGTCGCGCTTGGCTGGCAACTCGCTGTGATCGGCGGCCTCGCGGCGCTGATCCTTCTGGCGGTTGCGCTGACGGCGCGTTATTTCGGACTTCGGCTGTTGCGCAATGCATTTGCCGAGACCTCCCGCTCACTGGAAAGTGAAACCATCAATCACGTTCTGGTGAGTGCGACGCCGGTCGGTCTGTGCGTCGTCCGTCAAAGCGACTATTCCATTCTGACCGTCAACGCGCTGGCAGCGGTGTTGCTGCCGATCGAACCAGGCAGCAACCGGTTGCCGCCGCATATTGTGAGCGAATTTCGCACGCAGACGTCTGATAAACCTTCGGCCGCGGCAATTGCACGGATCACCGCTTTCGTCGTGGTCGCTCAGCCGCACCCGCAGGCGTCGGCTTCGCCGCCTTCAGACGAAGGCGCTACGCCCGCGCGGTTCTTGCAGTTTACCTATGCGCCCGCGCGGTACGCCGGTGAGAACGTGCTGTTTTGCGCGATTCTCGACGTCACCGCCCAGACACTGCTCGAACAACAATTGCGGCACGCGCAGCAGGCGTCGGACGCCATGATGCGTGCGCGGACGAATTTCTTTGCGGCGATGAGCCACGAAATCCGCACGCCGTTGAATGCGCTGCTCGGCAATCTCGAACTGCTCGCACGCACACCCGGTCTCGAGGCGCATGCGCAGCGGCTTGCGACGTTGGGCGTGGCGTCCGATGCGCTGCGCCGCGTCGTCAACGACATACTCGACTTCTCGAAGATGGATGCCGGCGAGATGCTGCTCGCGAACGACGCCTTCCGCCCCATCGACGACTTTGAAAACATCGCGTTCTCTCACGCGCCGATGCGCGGAGACCGCCCGATCCGTTTCTATGCACTCCTTTCGCCGACACTCGACTGCACCCTGATCGGCGATCGCATGCGAATCGCGCAAGTCGTCAACAACCTGTTGAGCAACGCGTTCAAATTCACGTCCTCCGGCAAGATTACGCTGTACGCGGAAGTGAAGGACGATTCGCTGGGCCGCCCGACGCTACGCTGCCGGGTTTCGGACTCCGGCGCCGGCATGAGCGAGGCGCTTCTGGCGCGACTGTTCAAGCCATTCGTGCAAGGGGAACTGGGTACGTCGCGCGGCACTGGCGGCACCGGTCTGGGGCTCGTGATCTGCGCGCGCCTGTGCGAATTGATGGGCGGTCGGATCTCCGCCGAAAGCGTGCCTGGCGCGGGCAGCGTATTTCACGTATCGATCCCGCTCGTCGCGGTGCCCGACGAGCGGCGCGCAGCGGCGAGTCTCCCCGCGCCACGCGGGACGGCGCTCGTGTTGTGCACCGAGCAGCAAGCCGGCGAGTTTCTGGACGGCTGGCTTCAGCGAGCGGGCTGGTCGAGCCACGCAGTGGTGTCGCTCGCCGACGCGCAGGCATGGTTGAAAGCGAATCAGCCGGTAGTGTTGATCGTGTCCGGTGAATACGATCTCGAAGCGATTACCACGTTGCGCGCGTTGCAGGCGGTCGGCGCGGTGTGGATGACGAGCGGCGGCCCGACCCGGCCGGAGGCGCGCGGTCAGGGTGTGCTCGAAGTGAGCGAGTTCAGCCGGACCGCGTGTTTGACCGCAGTCGAGCTGGCCGTCGAAGGCACGGTCGCCGCGCTGGACGAAGGGTCCGCGCGCGTCTGCGCTGTGCCTGCTGCTGAGATCGATCCCGCGTTGTTGGGTCTTGCAGTCCTCGTCGCAGAAGACAATCCTCTGATTCAGAACCTGATCGCCGAGCAACTGGCGGCGCTCGGCTGCGTGCCCACGATCACCGCGGATGGGCAGCAGGCGCTGAGGTTGTTCGAACGCGCGCCCTTCGAGGTGGTGCTGACCGACATCCATATGCCGGTCATGGATGGCCACCAGTTGCTGGCGGCATTGCGCGAGCGGCACGCGGAACTGCCGGTGCTGGCCTTCAGTGCCGTGGCCGAAGAGCAGCAGGCCCAAAGCTGGCACGAGAGCGGCTTTAGCGGGTATGTCTCCAAGCCGGCGTCGTTGAGCGAACTGCAAGCGGCTTTGCTGGCGGTGGTGCCCGCGCAGGCGCGGGCGGCTCAGGCTAAGGTGGCTTCGGCTTCGGCTTCGGCTTCGGCTTCGGCTTCTGCTTCCGCGGACTCCACGCCTCCCGTCGCCAACGCAACCAGCACGCTCAGCGCGGACGACAAGGCGCGTTACACGGCCATGCTCAGAGACCACTTGCAGAAAGATCTGCCGAGGCTGCTCGCGATTGTCGAAGAAGAGGACGTGCAGGCGTTGGCCGGCTGGGCGCACAGCGCGAGCGGTGCATTCGTGGTCGTGCAGGAACCACGGTTTTTCGAAGAATGCCGGCAGTTGCAAAGGCTATGCGCCGACTCCAGCCATTGGACAACCGAGATGGACGAGCGGGCCATCTCGCTGCACGAAGCCTTATCAGATCACTACGGAGTCGACGAGCAACCCGCGCGTTGAGTTGCCGTCCAACCCTGCGAAATCAACCCGGCCGTTTGACGACGAAGTCGATTTCGACCAGCGCATCGCGCGCCAGCGCTGTCACGCCGATACAGGTTCGCGCGGGCAGCGCATCCGCCGGAAAGTAGGCGCGGTAGATTTCGTTCATCGGCGCGTAGTCGCGCTTGAACTCGGTCAGGAAGATACGTGTGGCAACCACGTTATGCAGGCCGAGGCCCAGCCCCTGAAGAACTAGCACGAGATTGTCCATCACGCGCTTGGTCTGGGCGACGACACCCTCGGGAAGCGGTGCTGCGTCGTCGGTGGGAGAGGTCGGCATCTGGCCGGTCAGGAAGACCCAGCCGTCGGCCTCGGCAGCATGCGAGAACGGGCCGACCGGCGTGGGTGCTGAGGGAATCATCCAGAAGGAGGGGGTTGAGCTCATGGGCGGGTGCGCTGGGTCTGATCGAATGTCGGGATGACAAGGTAACCGATCAAAACTCAGGATGCCGGTGCAGTGCGCGGCATCCTGCCCAACTCCCGCCGGATCAGACCAAACCGGTCGCGTAGTAGACCGCGATCACAAAGAAGACCGCCATGGTCTTGATCACGGTCACCGCGAAAATGTCGCGATACGACTGTCGATGCGTCAAGCCCGTGACCGCCAGCAGCGTAATCACCGCGCCGTTGTGCGGCAGCGTGTCCATACCGCCGCTCGCCATCGCGACGACACGGTGCAGCACTTCCATCGGGATATGCGCGGCTTCCGCGCCCTTGATGAACGTGTCCGACATGGCCGCGAGCGCGATGCTCATGCCGCCCGACGCCGAACCCGTGATACCGGCCAGCGAGCTCACCGAAACAGCTGCATTGACGAGCGGATTGGGAATGCTCTTCAGCGCGTTGCTGACCACCAGGAAGCCCGGCAACGCTGCGATCACACCACCAAAACCGTATTCCGACGCCGTATTCAACGAAGCAAGCAGCGCGCCGGCCACGGCGGCCTTGGTGCCGATTGCGAAGCGTTCGCGCACGCGGTTGAACGCCGTGACGACGACCATGATGATGCCGAGAAGCAGCGCGCCTTCCACGGCCCAGATGGCGACCACGGCCTTGATCGTCGTGGTGACCGGTGCGTGGATGCCCGGCAGGATGTCCGGTGCAACCGTGTACGACGCGCCGTACCAGTTCGGGATCCAGCGGGTCAGCAGGAAGTTCGCGACACCGACCAGAACCAGCGGCGCGACTGCCAGCAACGGATGCGGCAGTTGTTTCGATTCGACGCGGTCCGGCTCGTTGACCAGATCCGTGCCGTAACCCTCGCCGGTTGCCATTGCTGCGCGGCGGCGCCATTCAAGATACGTGAGGCCGACCACGATGATGAACAGCGAGCCGATCACGCCCAATGCGGGCGCGGCCCACGAGGTGGTCTTGAAGAACGTGGTCGGGATGATGTTCTGGATCTGCGGCGTGCCGGGCAGCGAATCCATGGTGAACGAGAACGCACCCAGGGCGATCGCGCCGGGCATCAGGCGCTTCGGAATGTTGCTCTGGCGGTACAGCTCGGCGGCGAACGGATAGACCGCGAACACCACCACGAACAGCGAGACGCCGCCGTAGGTGAGCAGCGCGCACACCGCGACGATCACCGCATTGGCGCGCGAACGGCCAATATAGCGAATGGCAGCGGCCACGATCGATTCCGAGAAGCCCGACAGTTCGATGACCTTGCCGAACACGGCGCCTAACAGGAACACCGGGAAGTAGAGCTTCACGAAGCCGACCATCTTCTCCATGAAGATGCCGGTGAAAACCGGCGCGACGGCGGCCGGATCGGTCAACAGAACGGCGCCTAGCGCGGCGATCGGCGCAAATAGAATGACGCTGTAGCCGCGGTAGGCGGCAAACATCAGGAACGCCAGCGCGGCGAGGACGATAACAAAGGACATTGAGTCTCCAAAGCTTGGTTGTTCTACATGGTCGCCGTCCCGAAGGTGCGACGGCACGGCGCCGGCAAACGCAGGTTTCGTGCCACGCGCACGCTAGCGGCCAGCCGCCTGATAGCGCGGGCCGAAGCTCGAAACGTGGTGCGGCCGATTGTACCCAAACGTCTCCAAAACGGGACGTAAATCCGCTGAACATAGGCCAAACCAAGGTTAAACCCTTATGCCGCAGGCTTGCTGGCGATCTCTTCGATGAGATAAGCTTGTCTACGAAATGAGACAATCATAAAAAGATGTTAGCCGGAGACAGCGACAGCATGATGAACGACTGGGCAGGCCTGCCTGCCACTTACGGCGACGTATTGCGCCGGGCGATGGATTCGCTCTTTCGCACATTCGAAAATTTCAGCGAAGGCACCTTTATCGTCGACGCCGACGCGCGCGTGGTCTGGATCAACAAGCGCTATGCGGCGCGCTTCGGTTTTTCGGACCCCGAGCAGGCAATTGGCCGCGATTGCGAGGCGGTGATTCCCAATAGCCTGATGCGCGAGGTCGTCAACACCGGCAAACCGATTCTGCTCGATATTCTGGAAACGGACCGCGAACCGCTCGTCGTGACGCGTCTGCCGCTAAAGGACGACGCGGGCGTCACTGTCGGCGCCGTCGGCTTTGCGCTCTTCGATGAGCTAAAGGCACTGACGCCGCTCTTTTCCCACTACTCGCGCGTGCAGGAAGAGTTGATCGCAACGCGCCGGTCGCTCGCCCAGGCGCGTCGCGCGAAATATACGTTCGGCAGTTTCGTCGGCACGAGCGCGGCCAGTCTCGAAGTGAAGCGGCAGGCGCGCCGCGCGGCGCAACTCGAATCGCCCGTGCTGCTGCTCGGTGAAACCGGCACCGGCAAGGAGTTGCTGGCGCATGCCATCCACGGCGGCTCGGCGCGCGCGAATCAGCCGCTCGTGACGGTCAACGTCGCGGCGATTCCCGACACCTTGCTCGAGGTCGAATTCTTCGGCGCCGCGCCCGGCGCGTACACAGGCGCGGACCGCAAAGGCCGTGTCGGCAAGTTCGAGCTCGCGAACGGCGGGACACTGTTTCTCGACGAAATCGGCGATATGCCGCTGCCGTTGCAGGGCAAGCTGCTGCGCGTGTTGCAGGACAAGGAGTTCGAACCGCTGGGCTCGAACCGGATCGTGCGCGCGGATGTCCGGATCATCGCGGCGACTTCGGCCGATTTGCCGGCGCTGGTCGCGGCGGGGCGCTTTCGCGCCGACCTGTTCTATCGGCTGAATGTGCTGACCATCCACGCGGCGCCGTTGCGCGAGCGGGTCTCCGATATCGAAGCGCTCGCCTACGCCATGCTCGAAGACCTGTCGACGCAGGCAAGTGGCGGCAGTCACTTCGAATTGCAGGACGACGCGCTGCGGCTGCTGTGTTCCTACGACTGGCCGGGCAACGTGCGCGAATTGCGCAATACGTTGGAGCGCGCCGTAATGCTTTCCGACAGCGAACGGATCGATGCGCGGGCGCTGGCGCCGTTTATCGGCTCGGCGCAGGGCGGTGGGCATCGTCGTTTGGCGGCAGCCGAGGCGCTGTCGGCGGCGCACGCTCCGGGCGCGCAAGCCGGCGCGCCCGAACCGGCGTCGTGGAGCGACGCGATGGCGGCCTTCGAAAAGCGTTTCCTGATCGACGCCTTGCGCGCCAACGGTGGCCGCGTGATCGAGACGGCCAACCAGATCGGCATGGGCCGCGCGACGCTCTATAAGAAAATCGCCGCTTACGGCATCGGCGTATGACCACGTTCGGCGACGTCGAGTGACGCAGCGTAATTGCCGCGTGGCACAATCGCGTGATCGAAAAACAAGATGTGATCGGGGTTTCAGATGAAACGCAGTCTCTCCTCCTTTGCGAGCCGGGCCAGCGCCACGCTGGCGGTCGGCGCCGTGGTCGCGCTGAGCGGTTGCAGCAGTAGCGCGCCGCTGTTTCTGTCGGATGGTCGCGCAACGACGCTGGTGCAGTGCCCGGCCGGTTCCGACTCCTGCTCGCAGCAGGCCAGCGCGGGTTGCGGCGGCGCGTTCGACGTGGTGCGCCAGTCGACCGAGAATGGCACGCTCAATCTGATTTACGCCTGCCGGGCGAAGTAACGGCGCGGGCGCGATAAGCGTCTCTGGCATTCTTTTCCTTCGGCCCGCCGCTCGATCGTGACGGCGGGCGCCTCTATCGCAGCGCCGATTTCATCTGCACCCGGCAAATCGGTTCATTCGATTCCTCGAGATCGGGACGACAAGTGCATGGCGGTCGTAAAGACCTGCGTCTAATGCCGCTTCGCCCTGCGGCACTTATGCGTAATGGTTTTTAATGCCGCGCTTCATATTATTTCCAACCGCCGGCCGAAATTAAATCCGCGAATTTTTTGCCGTTAAGCTAAGTCGGTGCGGAACCTAACGGAACGCGAAGTTTAGCGGCGCTATTCTTTTCTGACAGCCTTGGAAATCAGGCCGCAGGCAGGTTTTGCCGCTTCAGTCCTCGCGTGGAGGGTGCTCAGGAAGGATTTTCCGTTTCAGTTAAAAAGAACCAAAACGGCACGCTTTATGCTTTTATTTGCGCAGTGAAAATAGTTCAACGAGTAATCCGGGGAAAGCAATGAATCACCACCAACTCGAAAAAGATATTGAACATCTTGAACACGTAATCTCGCATATCTCCGCTGAGGACCGCATCCCGCTATCGTATTGGCGCAGCCGCATCGATTCCGTATCGGGCGCGGTTCGGGTGCCGGCGCAAGCGAGCCGCGTGAAACGGCTCAACGCCGCGCTTTCGGCGCTGGAAGAGCGGCAAAAAGGCTGAACTACCGCAACTGTGGGCGGCGTCGACGTTCCCTTTCATCGGGTAACATCGTCTGCAAAAATTAAGGAACGTAACGGCCGGGCAGGTTGCCGCGTACCGGACGGCTGTCTCGATGCAAGCCGCGCATTTGCTGCGTACGCGCCAGACGGATGGATGCGGGCATTAGACCAACTGCGGACGGACGGCGCCCCCAAGCCATAACGAGCAGGCCGGCATTCCCACCCACTGACTCAGGACGAACATGCAACGAGCAGGACTCTCTGCGTCTCGATTGACGGCGTTGACCAACGCCATGCAAGGCTATGTGGAACGCGGTGAAGTGGCGGGCGTGGTTTCAATGGTCTGGCGGCGCGGCGAGATCGGCTACTTCGAGCCGCTCGGCATGCGAGACGAAGCCGCGCAATTGCCCATGGAGCGCGATACGCTGTTCCGCATTGCCTCAATGACCAAGCCGGTCACCAGCGCCGCGATCCTGATGCTGATCGAAGAGGACCGGCTCGCCCTCGACACGCCGATCTCCCTCTGGTTGCCTGAACTGGCCGCACCGCGCGTGCTGCGCGACCCCACCGGTCCGCTCGACGAAACCGACCCGGCCAGAGCGTCGCTCACCGTGCTGGATCTGCTGACGCATCGCGCGGGCTTCGCCTACGCCTTCACTGCAACCGGGCCGCTGTCCAAAGCCTACGCAGCCGCATTCAACGGTTTCGAAGCGCGCGTGGACGCCAACACGTGGCTCGCCCGCATCGCGGATTTGCCGCTGATGTTTCAGCCCGGCTCACGCTGGCACTACGGCATCGCGACCGACGTGCTCGGCGTGCTGATCGAACGCGTGAGCGGCATGCCGCTCGGCGAGTTTTTCCGCACGCGGATTTTCGAGCCGCTCGGCATGCGCGATACGGCGTTCTGGGTGCCCGACGCACAACTCGCACGGCTGGCCACCGCCTATGGCGTCGAAGCGGGCTCGGGACGGCGGGTGGTCGAGGATCATCCTGCTTCGAGCCGATGGGCGAATCGGGATCGATTCCAGAGCGGCGGCGGTGGCCTGATTTCGACAGCGCAGGACTATCTGCAATTCGCGCAACTCCTGCTCGGACGTGGGCGGGTCGGTACGACGCGTTTGCTGTCGCATCGCTCAGTCGATCTGATGCGCTCGAACTTCCTGACGCGCGACCAACGCCGCGTGCCGGCCTTCGGACATGTGCTGTGGGCAGGCCAGGGGTTCGGCCTCGGCGTGTCGGTCGTCGATGATCCTGCGCAGCAGTTGCCGCTCGGCTATCGCTCGGCGGGGTCGTTCGGCTGGCCGGGTGCCTATGGCACGAGCTGGTTCGCCGATCCGGTCGAGGACCTGATTGGGCTGATGCTGATTCAACGGCGGTCGATCGAACCGTTTTCTATGGCAGTCGACTTCGAACGCCGCGTGTACGATGCGATTGACGATTGAGAGACCGGGCTGCGGCGGGCAGGCCGACGGCTGCTGGCCGCGTCAACGGCGCCTGGCTTTACGCCTCTCTATCCGGTAATTTATTCGTCTGATAGTGTCCGCACTTCAGTACTCGTCAAAACGATCGGAGCACCCGCCATGGCCTCGTACAAGCAGTTGACTGCCCAACTCGAAAAACTCCACAAGGAAGTCGCAGCGGCCCGCGAGAAGGAAATTGCGCAGGCGATCGCCGACATCAAGCAGAAGGTGGCCGAATACGATCTGACAGCCGAAGAGTTGGGTTTTACGAGCAAGCGCACTGCGGCCCGTAAAACCGCTTCGGTTGCCAAGTATCGCAACCCGAAAACCGGCGAAACCTGGAGCGGCCGTGGGCGCTCGCCCGCGTGGCTTGCCGGCAAGAATCGCGAGCGCTTTCTGATCGAAGTCTGAAGCGCGTCGGCGCATGGCGTGTCTGCTCGTCGTGCGCCGGATTATCTGAAGTGATGTCGCGAGCGGAGTTTCTCGCACCGTCACGCAGGTCCCGAAAACGCTCACCTTTCGCGTGAACCTGGAGCCGGAGTCGTTCGACAGGCTGTGCTGTTTGCGCCTCGGCTCTGTGCTTCGGTGAGCCAGGTTTTGGCGAGTGGCGCACCTTGCGTCCACCTTGACGCCGCGTCTCGCGGGAACTCATCCTGTTTCGCGGAAACCCGCGCCAGCCATTGCTGGCGCGCGTTCCCAGGCTCTGCGAAGAATCGCTGCAGCCCCAGCCCCATTCCCTTTCCAGTTGTCGCGTTGCCCTCGACACGCCGCAGTTCGCGTTCGTGCAGGTGCGAGAACGAGCTTCGGCATGCTCACCTTTCATCGCCATTCGAGGGTGCGTCGGCGAGAGTCCCGAAAACCCTCACCTTTGCGCTCACCGATACGCGCACACCACTGCGCTCGGGACTAACCCGGAGTTGAGTTCCTCTCATACCCCGCATCAAAACTCATCGATACAGGGTCGCGGATGCCGAACGTCACAATCGGCCATCCACTCAACCTCGACGGAACGACCATGAGCGCATCGACGGACAAACAACTCTTTATCGGCGAAGGATTCGAAGGCCCCGGCGTCAACCTCGCGCACATCAACGTACTGGTCGGCCCGCGTAACGGCCCGGCAGGGCAGGCCTTCGCCACCGCACTGGCGACGCCGTCCGCGGGCCACGCGCCTTTCGTCGTCATCGCGCGTCCGGGCGTGCCGACCAAGCCGCTGACGCTCTATGTGAACAAGGCGCAGATCGGCAGCGACTTCCACGGCAATGCGACATGGGGCGCCTCGCAAGCCGGCATTGCGAAGGCGGTGGCGGAGTCGTTGGAGAACGGCACGCTGCCGCCCGAAGCGGAAAACGACTGGGTGGTGGTGTCCGCGAACTGGGTCAACCCGAGTACGGACGATCTCGACGCCGTCTTCGAAAACAACTACCGCGCATGCAGGAACGCGATCCTCGCGGCGATGAAAGGCCTGCCGCATCGCGATGAAGTATTCGCCGCGGCACGCGACGTATCGAACCCGTTCTACACACCGAAACAACGTTAATCGCATGCCGCGCGGTTCGGTGAGCGCGGATGCGCCACTCACGGTCCGCGCCGCTGGATGCGACCAGGAAGGAGACAAGCACAATGGAATATATTCGCCTCGGCCAATCCGGCCTGAAGGTTTCGCGTCTGTGCCTCGGCACGATGAATATGGGCACGCCGCAATGGAAGCCGTGGATTTTCGATGAAGCCCAAAGCGAGCCGATTGTCTGTCATGCGTTGGAAGCGGGCGTCAATTTCATCGACCTCGCCGATTTCTATTCGACCGGCGTGGGCGAAGAAGTGGTGGGGCGCATTCTGAAGCGTATTGCGCGCCGCGAGGAAATCGTCGTGACGACCAAGGTCGGTTACGACATGGGGGCGTATCAGAACGCCGGCGGCCATTCGCGCAAGCACATCATGGATGGCATCGACGCCTCGCTCACGCGTCTCGGCATGGATTACGTCGACATCTACATGCTGCATTTCTTCGACGTGAATACGCCGGTCGAGGAAACCATGGGTGCGCTCAACGATATCGTGCGCGCCGGCAAGGCCCGCTACATTGGCGTATCGACCATGTACACGTGGCAGTTCGCAAAGATCATGCAGGTCTGCGAGCGCAACGGCTGGCACAAGCCGATCAACATGCAGTTGCAGTTGAACCTGGCGTACCGCGAGGAAGAGCGCGAAATGATTCCGTATTGCCAGGATCAGGGCGTCGGCGTCTCGGTGTTCAGTCCGCTGGCGCGTGGGCTGCTGACGTGCGATCCGGGTTCGACGCGCAATCAGACCGACTTCTTCACCGCGCAAATGTATGGCGATGTGGCTTCGCGTGAGATTGCCGCTTCGGTGGCGCGCGTGGCCGCACGGCGCGGGGTGTCGGCCGCGCAAATCGCGCAGGCGTGGGTGCTGAACCATGGCGGCGTCGCAAGCATGCTGGTCGGCGCGGATACGCCGGCGCAGTTCGATAGCGCGCTCGCGGCGCTCGGCACGACGCTCTCGGCGGACGAACTGTTCGAACTCGAACGCAACTACACGCCGTGCGATCTGATCAACGATTACACCGCCGGCAAGCGTGTTGCCCGCGAACCGCGGCTCGCACAAGGTGTGTTCGTCGAAACGCTGGAGAAGGCGGCATGAACGAATTTCTCCGCACAGCGCATTACATCGGCGGCGAGTGGTACGAAAGCGCCGGCACATACGCCGTATTGAATCCCGCAACCGGCGAGGTGGTTGCGCAAGTGGCCAAAGGTGGCGCGGCGGAAACCGCGCAAGCCATCGCGGCTGCCGAGCGCGCGTTTCCCGCATGGCGTTCGCTGACCGCAAAAGAGCGCAGCGTGCGCGTCAAACGCTGGGGCGAGTTGATGCTCGAGAATCGCGACGCGCTTGCAGAACTGCTGACGCTCGAACAAGGCAAGCCGCTTGCCGAAGCCCGCGGCGAAGTCGGCTATGCGGCCAGCTTCTTCGAATGGTTCGCTGAGGAAGCGAAGCGCGCGTATGGCGACGTAATCCCGAGTCCCAATCCGAACGCGAAGATCATTGTGACGCGCGAACCGGTGGGCGTGGTGGCGGCGATTACGCCGTGGAATTTTCCGCTCGCCATGATTACGCGCAAGGCCGGTCCCGCGCTTGCGGCCGGCTGCACGATGGTGCTCAAGCCATCGGAGGAAACGCCGTTATCCGCGTTCGCTCTGGCGGTGCTCGCGGAGAAGGCGGGCATTCCGCCGGGCGTGTTCAACATCGTCTCCGGCGACGCCGTCGCGATCGGCAGCGTGCTCACCGAATCCGACGTGGTGCGCAAGCTGTCGTTCACCGGCTCGACGCGCGTCGGCAAGCTGCTGGCGAAGCAATCGGCGGACACGTTGAAAAAGCTCTCGCTCGAACTGGGCGGCAACGCACCCTTCATCGTATTCGACGACGCGGATCTCGACGCCGCCGTGCAGGGCGCGATGGCTTCGAAATTCCGCAACACCGGGCAGACGTGTGTGTGCGTGAATCGCTTCTACGTGCAGGACGGCATCTACGAAGCATTCACGTCTGCGCTGACGCAAGCCGTGTGCAAGATGCGCGTGGGCAACGCGTTGCAAGGCGAGGTCGAACAAGGTCCGCTGATCAATCAGGCGGCGCTGAAGAAGGTCGAAACGCACGTTGCCGACGCATTGCAAAATGGCGCGAAGATTTTGACGGGCGGCAAACCGCATGCGCTAGGCGGCACGTTCTATGAACCGACCGTTCTTGCCGACGCCTCCAGTTCGATGCTGATCGCCGGGGAAGAAACCTTCGGCCCGGTGGCCGCATGCTTTCGTTTCAAGACCGAAGAGGAAGCCATTGCCGCGGCTAACGACACGCCGTTCGGCTTGTCGGCGTATTTCTATACACGCGACCTGGCCCGCGCCTGGCGCGTCGGCGAAGCGCTGGAGAGCGGCATGGTCGGCATCAACGAAGGGATTCTGTCCACGGAAGTCGCGCCGTTCGGCGGCGTCAAGCAGTCCGGGCTCGGTCGCGAAGGCTCGAAGTACGGGCTCGATGAATACACGGAACTGAAATACATGATGATGGGCGGCCTCGGGCGCTGATCTTCAGACCGCGGGCCGCTGCGGCATGCACACGCGTGCCGCACTGGCGGACCACGCAATCGGGCGACCGGCAGCACGCCAGCCACGCCCGACGACTCATACCAACGAAGGAGACAGCGTGAGCAATCAGGACATGCAGGCGGGCACTCTCGGCCTCGCCCCCACTTTGCCGGCGGCAGCAGCACCCGCGCACCGCCCCATTCCTCTCGACGATGTTCCGCTCAATGCCTTTCACGTCAAGATCGCCGGCTTGACGTTCGGCGCGCACTTTACCGAAGGCTTCGCGCTCGGCACGATCGGTTACGCGCTGGCATCGATGAATCGGCAGATGCCGCTCGACGCTTTCTGGATGGGCATGATCGGCAGTTCCGCATTGATGGGCATTTTCTTCGGCAGTCTGGTTTTCGGCTGGTTGTCCGATCGCCTGGGACGACAAAAGATTTTTCTGCTGAGCTTTCTGATCATTACCGCAGCCGCGTTTGCGCAGTTCTATGTGCGCTCACCGCTCGAATTGTGTCTGCTGCGGGTGGTGATCGGTTTCGGCATGGGCGGCGATTTCGCGGTGGGGCACGCCATTCTCGCGGAATTCTCGCCGCGCAAGCACCGTGGCACGTTGCTCGGGTCGTTCAGCGTGGTGTGGACGATCGGTTACGTGGCGGCGAACGTGCTGGGCATGCATTACGCCGATGCTTCGCCGGATGCATGGCGCTGGTTGCTTGCGTCGGCGGGCGTGCCGGCGTTGGTCGTGCTCGTGTTGCGCGTAGGCACGCCGGAGTCGCCGCGCTGGTTGCATGGCAAAGGCCGGGTCGCGGAGGCCAAATCGGTCATGCTCAAGCATTTTGGCGCGAACGTGACCCTCGACGGCGGTCATGATGAACACGCGCAAACGGCGGGCGGCTTTATGCGTTTGTTCAAACCGGATCTGATTCGACGCACGATCTTCAATTGCGCGTTCTTTGTGTGTCTCGTCATTCCGTATTTCGCGGTCTATACGTTTCTGCCGACCATTCTGAAAGCGATTCATTTGAACAACGATTCCAGCGCGGATTTTCTGCTCAATGGGTTTCTCGTGCTCGGCGCGCTGCTTGGTATCTGGCTGACGATCAAGCTGCCGCGTCGTGTCTTCCTGATCGGTTCGTTCGCGGTGACGTGTGTTTCGCTGATCGCATTGAGTGTGCTGCCGGAGTCGGCGGCATTGGGGATGATTGTCGCATTCGCGATTTTCACGCTGACCATGTCGGCGTTTTCCAATCTGGTTGGCGTGTTTCCGCCGGAGTGTTTTCCCACCGAGGTGCGTGCTTGCGGCGTTGGTCTCGCGATTGCGTGCAGCCGTCTTGGCTCGGCGGTCGGCACGTTTTTGCTGCCGCTCGGCATCGTGCATCTGGGTTTCCATATCACGATGATGGTGCTTGCCGCAGTATTGCTGATCGGGATGGTGGTGTCGATTGCGTGGGCGCCCGAGACGAAGCATTTGACGTTGAACGAGGCGAGCGGCGCGTAGCGCTTTTCTCTGCTAGAAAATAACCCGCCGCATTGGCAACGATGCGGCGGGTTTTTGTTTGGACAGGCTGATCAGCTTGCTGGCCGACACAAATTTTGCGTGGCGTATTGCCGCGTCCAGCCTATTCACGAAGAGCCAGTTTGACCGATTCTTCGTGCATTGATGCATCACTCTGCCGGACACACAGCCAGCCACTTGGTGCCGGATATCCCCGTCGAAATCTCAGGAAAGGCAATTTGCCTCATGTATTTCTTATCCAGTAAAACTTACGATTGACTTTTTTTGCGCGAAATCAAGTTATTCGGCATTTATTTTGCCTGTTTGCCTTGCGAAATCAGCGTGATCGAGGTGGGCAACGGTACGACGTATCTCTGCGACTGCCGTTGAGTTTTCTGTCTAATCTTTAGGAATACAAGCAATGAAATCGATGATCTCCGCATTCGTGATCGCTACTGGCGGTGTGTTGAGTCTCGCGCCGGCTGGCGCCAATGCGGCGGACGGTACGATCACCATAAGTGGCACTGTGACAGACACCACTTGCTCGATCAACGGCTCGGCGAGTGGCACGCCCGCCAACCTGTTAGTCACGCTGCCATCGGTTCCGGCCAGTGCGCTTACGACATCAGGTGCCGTGGCTGGTACGTCGAACGCGGCAGATCTGAGATTCGTTTTGACGGGTTGCACTGGCTCGGCTACCAAGGCGATTGCCAACTTCGAAAACGGCCAGACAGTCGACCAGTCAACGGGCCTTCTGGCGAACCAGGGCGGCACCGCGAAAAACGTGGAAGTTCAACTGCTCAACGCGCAAATGCAGCCGATCAATGTGCTGACGGGCAGGAACAACGATATCAGTACGAGCGGGGTGGCTATCACCGGCGGCGCGGCAACGTTGCAGTATTTCGCACAGTATTACGCGCTCGATGCAGCCCAGGCGGGTACGGTCTACACGTCGGTTCAATACACGATGCAATATCAGTAAACCCCAGATAGAGACGCTCCTTACCGGCGTGCATTGATTCAATCAATCCATTGACTGAAATCACGGAAAGAGGCGATTTGTCTCATGTAATTTTGATGTGGGACAACTTAACATCGCATTCTCCTATCTCGGAAGGATAGGTCAGGCGTTTAGAGCAGGAACTATCGTATTCCTGAACTGAATGATTGGCATGCTTGACGCATGTGGCGATCCTTGAGCAATACAAGGATCGCGTTTTGATTTGATCAGCTTTTCTTAGTTTATTGGACTGAACGTTATGAAGTTATCCCTCCCCGCAATCGCGATCGCCGCCGGCACTCTGTTCGGTCTCGTACCCCTTGGCGCCCATGCGGCGGATGGCACGATCTCCATCTCCGGCACCGTGACCGATAGCACGTGTTCGATCAACGGCAGCGCAAGCGGTACCCCGGCCGACAAGGCAGTCACGCTGGCGCCGGTCCCGACCGGTTCGCTTTCGTCGTCAGGCGAAGTGGCCGGTACGTCGAACCCTGCAGATCTGCAACTGAAACTGAGCGGCTGCAGCGGCACGGCCACCAAAGCAGTTGCGCGTTTCGAGAACGGCCCGACGGTCGACCAGACGAATGGCTATCTGTCGAACAGCGGCACCGCGCAAAACGTGGAGGTTCGTCTCCTCAACGCGCAGATGCAACCGATCAACGTGACGACGGGCGCGAACAACGATGTCTCCACGGACGGGGCAACCATCACGGGCGGCGCGGCAACCCTGCAGTATTTCGCGCAGTACTACGCGACAGGCGTTGCGGCTCCCGGTACGGTCACCTCGTCGGTTCAATACTCGATGGAATACCAGTAAGCGAAGGTCCGAAGCGCTCGCCGGGCGGGCGCTTCTTTGCGACCTTCCTCTGGATTATTGAAAGACAGACTGCAATGAAGCTGCTCAAAAATATGCCGATAGTAATCGGCTTTGCCTGTGCGCTATTGGCCGGCAGCACACAGGCAAGCGTGACTATTGGCGGTACGCGTGTGGTGTATCCACTCGAGCAGCGTGAAGTCTCGGTCAAACTGGATAACGACAGCCACAAACCCTCCCTCGTGCAGGTCTGGATCGACGACGGCAATGCCGATGCCAAACCCGGCGAAATCAAAGTGCCGTTCGTGATTACGCCGCCGATTTTCCGCATGGACGCGAAAAAGGCGCAGACGTTACGCGTGATGTACACGGGCGAATCATTACCTCAGGACCGCGAGTCGGTCTATTGGCTCAATGTGCTGGACATCCCACCAAAGGCAAGTGCTGCTTCGGACGCCAATATTTTGAGCCTCGCTTATCGCACCCGCATCAAGGTTTTCGCGCGGCCGGACAAGCTACCCGGCAAACCTGAAGATGCGGCCGCGCAACTGCGTTGGAGCATGGCGGCGTCGGCGGATGGCAAAGGGCAGGCGCTCAGCGTCTCGAATCCGACGCCTTACTACGTCTCGTTCAGCGAGATCGACGTCGAGAGCAATGGCCACACCTTCAGGAACGAGCAAGGTGGCATGGTTGCACCGCGCACATCAGCGGTCCTGCCGATGGCGAAGATGAATGGTGTCGCCGCGGGCGCGAAGGTGCACTACATCGCGATCAGCGACTACGGCGGCCCGATCACCGGCGACGCGGCGCTCGGCGACTAGACCGCCACAGCCCGGCCGGGGGCGGCAGCGTGCCGCCTTTGGCCAACCCTTTCTCCTGCACGGCGCGCGTTGCGCCGGCAACGCATGGATGACGCACGCCTGCGGCGGGACATTCAATTCCGATCACATCATGAAGGACCTACGCTGTCGCAGGGCGGCCGGTCGTGGCACTGAACGCGCGGGTGTGTTCAATCTCAACCCGGTCGCCGCCGTTGTCACGTTGGCATTCGCGGCGCTGGGTGGCGTTCAGCCGACAGGCGCACAGGCGTCCGAACCCGCTCAAGCGGGCGCAGCCGTGGAGTTCGATACGACATTTCTGCGCGTCGATCCGAATGCGACGGTGGACGTCTCGCGCTTCGCGCGTGGCAACCCGGTATCTGAAGGCATTTATTCCGTCGATGTGTACCTCAACGGTATTCGTGTCGCGCGTCATGACGTGCGGTTTGTCGCCGCGAGCGGAACGACTGCGGCGCGTCCTTGCCTTAGCCGCCAAATGCTGGAGAAGCTTGGCGTCGACTTCGCCAAGGTCGCGGCGAGCAGCGAGGCGAAGGTGAAGGCGGAACCGGGGGCCGACACCGGCGTTACCGGCGAATGCGTCGACCTCACGGCGGCCGTGCCCGACGCGACCGTTGACTTCGATTTCGCGGAACAGAAGATCAGCCTCAGCGTGCCGCAAAAGTACATGCGAAACACCGCGCGCGGTTACGTGCCGCCCGAGATGTGGCAGAACGGAGTCAACGCAGGTTTCTTGAGCTACAACGCGAACGCGTACCACAGCGCTGGATCGGCTGTTGAATCGACTCAAAGCTATGTCGGTTTGAATGCCGGCGTGAACATCGGCGCGTGGCACTTCCGCCATCAGTCCTCGGTGACCCAGCAAGCCGGTGCCGCCACGCAGTTCGACAACATTGCGACCTACCTTCAGCGTGATATCACCGCGATGAAGTCGCAGTTGACGGTCGGTGACGGCTACACGACCGGCGATGTGTTCGACAGCGTGCAATTTCGCGGCGCGCAGATCGCCACCGACGACCGCATGCTGCCAGAATCCCTGCGCGGCTATGCGCCGGTCGTGCGTGGCACGGCTGAATCGAATGCGCGCGTGACGGTTCGGCAGAACGGGCAGGTGATTGATGAAACCACCGTGTCGCCGGGCCCGTTCGAAATCAATGACCTGTACGCGACCGGCTATGGCGGCAACCTGGATGTCACCGTCACCGAAGCCAATGGCCGCACGAAGAGCTTTACCGTGCCTTACGCCTCGGTCGCCCAATCGTTGCGGCCCGGCACCACACGGTTTTCGGTCACTGCCGGTGAGCTTCGTTATGCCACGCTCGAAACCAACCCGATTTTCGCGCAGTTCACATTGCAGCGCGGGCTGACCAATCTGATCACGCTCTATGGCGGCGGTGTCGCTGCGGACGGCTATCTGGCGGCCGACCTGGGCACCGCACTGAACACGCGGCTGGGTGCTTTCTCCGTCGACGTGACGGCCGCCGAGACGCAGATTCCGAATCAGGCCACCTCGCGTGGCACGAGCTTGCGCGTTGGTTATAGCAAGTTCATCAATCCGACCAACACCAACATTGCGATCGCGGCGTATCGCTATTCGACGGCTGGGTACATGAACTTGTGGGATGCCGCGTCCGCGCGTGACCTCGCAATGCGCGGCGGCGATCCGAATTCGGTGTATCGCCAGCGCAATCGTTTCCAGGCCACGCTCAATCAGAATTTCAAGGAATACGGCACGGTCTACTTGAACGCTTCCGCACAGCAATACTGGAATCGCAGCGGCAGCGATCTGTTCTATCAGGCCGGCTACTCCAATCGTTTCAGGTACGGTACGTACAGCGTCAGCGCAGGGCGCACGCGCAGTTCGAACGGATCGATGTCGGACCAGATCATGCTGGGCACCACGTTGCCGCTCGGCCATGATCCGCATTCGCCGCTCATGTCGACGAACCTCAGCAGTTCCGGCGGCAACACCAGTTTGCAGGCCAACGTGAGTGGTTCGTTGGGCGAGCGTAACCAGTACTCATACAACGCGTATGGGACGTACGGCGGCGGCTCCGGCGCCAGCACGGCGAGCGCGGGCGCGAGCGGTACCTATCGCGCACCGTACGCGCAGTTGACGGGATCGGCGAGCGGGGGAACCGGATCGAGCCAGGTGTCGGCAGGGGTGAGCGGGTCGATCGTCGCGCATCCGGGCGGCGTCACCTTCTCGCAGACGGTGGGCGACACGTTCGGCGTTATTGAAGCGCCGGGCGCCGCAGGCGCGAGCGTCACCAGTTCACCCGGCGTGAAGCTCAACGGAGGCGGCTTTGCGGTGGTTCCGTATTTGACGCCGTATGGCATGAACACGGTGGATATCGATCCGAAGGGCACCTCGACCGATGTCGAGTTTGAATCGACGTCGGAGCAGGCGGTGCCGCGGCTGGGCTCAGTGGTGATGATCAGGTACAAGACGGTGACCGGACGCGCCGCGCTGATTCGCGCGCCGCAACTCGGCGACAAGGCGTTGCCGTTCGGCGCGGATGTCGTCGATGCAAGTGGACGCACGGTAGGCGTCGTTGCGCAGGACAGCCGGATTTTCGCGCGCGGGATCGAAGACAAAGGCTCGCTGTTCGTGAAATGGGGTGCGACGGCCTCCGAGCAATGCCACATTGACTATGTGCTGCCGGCGCAGACGCGTAACGCGGGGGCGGTCTACATGTCTGTGGAAGGGCACTGCGTGGATGGGGCGCCAACCGGAAAAGGCGAACCTTGATTGCCGTAGTACTCAGCAACTGAATTCGAAGGGTTATTGAATCTCAGCGTTCAAATCTTGTCTGCAACTTTGCAGTCGAAAAGCGACAGTCTATGAGGCATTGTTCTGTGCGACCGTTGCGCGGCGCGACCGCCGTTCGCACATTCGTATCGTCGGGTGCCTCATGTTATTACTGGTTTTCAATTTGTTCGCGGCCAGGGCTGCTCACGCAGCGCTTATCTGTAATGCAAGCGGAGCAGACAACATAATCAGCGCGGGATCGATCTCCGTGCCCGCCAATCCAACGGTTGGTGCGACGATTGCCACGCTCGCGCCAACACAGTTTCAGATGCCCTGCAGATTTGACGATTCAGCACCGGTAGAGACGACTGCTACGCTTTGGCCGAACGGGAGATATGGAGGCAGGCTCGATCAGAGCGCTGGCCACTTTCACGATGTCCTATCAGTAGGCCTTCTGGGGCAGACCCGCCTGCCGCTTCTCCGCCGCACCTGCCCCTTTTCGATACGCCGTTCCCCATGACGTGTATCATTCGTTCCCTGCGCTGTTCTGCGCTGGCGATTCCCGTATTGTCGAACGCTCGTTCGTGACCTGTTTCCGACACGGTCGAGTTGCCATTGTGACGCGGGCCGCCGGCCCAACTCCCGCAGCTCGACGCCGCCGCGCAAGGCGTGGCACACCGGCAGCCACAAGCCGCCGGGAACCGCCCGAACCCCTATCCGTGACCGCCAGACCCGATGTCAGTCTCCGAACTCAAACGCCGCCGCACGTTCGCGGTCATTTCCCACCCGGATGCGGGTAAGACCACGCTCACGGAAAAGCTGCTGCTGTTCTCGGGCGCGATTCAGATCGCCGGTACTGTGAAGGGCCGCAAGAGCAACCGTTACGCGACGTCCGACTGGATGGAGATCGAAAAGCAGCGGGGCATTTCGGTGGCGAGCTCGGTGATGCAGTTCGAGTACGGCGACGCCGTTATCAATCTGCTCGACACGCCGGGCCACGAAGACTTCTCTGAAGACACCTACCGCGTGCTGACCGCGGTCGACGCCGCCGTGATGGTGATCGATGGCGCGAACGGCGTCGAAGCGCAAACGCTCAAGCTGCTCGAAGTCTGCCGCAGCCGTAAGACGCCGATCGTCACCTTCATCAACAAGCTCGACCGCGAAGTGCGCGAACCGCTCGAACTGCTCGACGAAATCGAGCAGCATCTGGGCGTCGCCGCCGTGCCGTTTACATGGCCGATCGGCATGGGCAAGGACTTCCAGGGTGTCTACGACATCCAGCGCGATCAGGTGCGCATTTTCCGCGCGGGACAGGATAAGGCTGGCGGCGAAGTGGAAACGCTGCAAGCGCCGAGCGACGAAGAAGGCGAACGCCGCTTCGGCCATGCCTGGATCAAGGCGAAGGAAGAGATCGATCTGATCACCGGTGCTTCGCCGGATTTCGATCGCGAGCAGTTCCTCGCCGGTCAGCAATCGCCCGTGCTGTTCGGCTCGGCGATCAACAACTTCGGCGTGAAGGAAATTCTCGACGCGCTGGTCGATCTGGCGCCGCCGCCCTCCATGCGCATGACCGTGCAGCGTCCGGTCATGCCGGACGAGCCCAAGTTCACCGGTGTCGTGTTCAAGGTGCAGGCGAACATGGACCTGGCGCACCGCGACCGTGTGGCATTCATCCGCGTGTGCTCGGGGCATTTCGAACGCGGCATGGCCGTGAAGGTGACGCGCACGAACAAGACGTTCCGTGCGAACAACGTGGTGACGTTCCTGTCGCAGCGTCGTGAGACGGTGAGCGAGGCGTATCCGGGCGACATCATCGGTATTCCGAATCACGGCACGCTGAGTCTCGGCGACACGCTGACCGAAGGCGAGCAGTTGCAGTTCGTCGGCCTGCCGTTCTTCGCACCGGAAATTTTCCAGACGGTGGAAGTGGTCGACCCGATGCGCGCCAAGCAGCTCGGCGAGGCGCTCAAGCAACTCGGCGAGGAAGGCGCGATTCAGGTGTTCCGCCCGGAAGTGGGCGGCTTGATGATTCTCGGCGCGGTCGGCCAACTGCAGTTTGAAGTGGTGTCGCACCGTTTGTCGACCGAATACAAGGTCGACGTGCGTATGGCGCCGGCGCGCTACCGCATGTCGCGCTGGGTAACCTGCGACGATCCGGCCGAACTGCGCCGCTTCACCGATTCGTACGCGGCGCGCATTGCGCTCGACGCGTCGGATGCGCCGACTTATCTTGCTTCGCACGTGTCCGAGATCGAAGTCGCGCAGAAGGCGTGGCCGAAGATCGTGTTCAACGAATTGCGCGAGCACTCGGGCGCGCCGTTCAAGAAGGCGATGTAAGTCCGCAGCGCCCGTAGTCGGGCGCAACGCACGGCAATGCAACGCAACGCAAATGGCCCCGTGAAAACGGGGCCATTTGCGTTAACGGCACTAAGGTTGCTGCTGGTTCATCATTGCGGGTCCAGCTTCAACACCTCTTCCCGCAGCCACCCCGCCAACGCCTGCACATGTTCGAGCCCCACGTGCCGCTGCGGAATATCGAGCCAGTAGCCGAACGGCCCGCTCACTTCGACATCCGAAAACTGCGCGAGACTGCCGTCCGCCAATTCTTCCACAATCATGTTCCGGTCCACGACCGCCAGCCCCGCGCCTTTGCTCGCCGCGCGAATCGCCTGTTCGAGTGTCGAGAACTCGATGCCGTTGTCCGCGTAACGCGCGGGCCTGCCCGCCTTGGCGAGCCAGTTCGGCCACAGGTCGAGCCGCGCGTCGTTGTGCAGCACATGCAACGCCGGCATGCGTTCGAGCAGCGCGTCGAGCGGTTGATCGAGCAGGCGAGGTGTGCCCACGAGCACATGGCGCTCGGTCATCAGCAATTCGGAATGCCCGTCCGGCAGCGCGTGGCGGCCAAAGCGGATCTGACAGTGAAAGTCGCCGTGCGCTTCCGTGCGAACCGACAGTTCGACGTCGGGCAACTCCACCGCGAGCGAACCGAGCCTCGGCGAAAACCATTGCGTGGCGAAAGTGGGCGGTACGGCGAGTACGAGGCGCCGCCGCCCCTTGGCCACCGAAATCTGACGAAAGCCGCGCTCGATCGTATCGAAAGCTTCGGACAGGCACGGCAGCAATTGCAGGCCGGCTTGCGTCAGACGAATGCCCTTGTGGTCGCGCTCGAACAGTTTCGCGCCGAGCGATTCTTCGAGCAGCTTGATTTGCCGGCTCACGGCGCCTTGGGTCACGCACAGTGCAATGGCCGCGCGATTGAAACTCATGTGACGGGCCGTCTCTTCAAAGAAGCGCAACGCGATCAGCGATGGCAAGCGCCGCATAAATCACCTTCTCTTGCTTTTAGTCGTCCACAGTCCGGCCGGCGGATATCGGGCGGAACGGCGGATCGAGTTCGTGGTGCGTCGCCAGCCGCGCGTTGTCTCTCAAGCACACGTCCTTGGGAGCGTCTCCTGCGCGCATGATTTGAATCACCATGGGCCAGCGATTATTCAAAATAGGCCGCCATCGTGGCGGCCTGGCGATTGTCGCATTTGCCTCTGTCATTTTGCTTGATCTCGATAAGAAATATCCGCTGCGCGCCCAGGGCTGTCGTCGGCGATGCGCCGCAACCGACGTGTTCGCCGAGAAGCGCCGCGCGAGCGCCCGACTTCGCCTATGCTGACGGAGACGCATGCCCGGCCGCCACGCGGCTCGCTGTCCCCAGTCCTGGAGCGCCCGTGACCGTTCGCAATCTCGACGCCTTGTTTCGACCCAAATCCGTCGCCGTGATCGGTGCCTCCGAGCGGCCCGGCAGCACCGGCGCGATGGTGTGGACGCGCGTGCTGGAAGGAGGCTTCGACGGGCCGCTCTGGCCTGTCAATCCGAAGTATCAGACGCTCGGCGGCCATGCCGTGATCGGCGAGACCGGCGACTTGCCGGAAGCGCCCACAGTCGCGGTGATCTGCACGCCGCCGGCGACGTGGCCGGGCATCATCCGTCAGCTCGGTGGCTTGGGCACGCGCGCGGCGATCATTGTCGGCGAGGTGCGCAGCGATGACGACCGGCTCGCGCTGCGGCATGCGCTCTCGGCAGCGCGGCCCAATCTGCTGCGGATCGTCGGGCCGGGCAGTCTCGGCGTGGTGTCGCCGGCGCTGCGCGCGCATCTGGGCGCGCCGTCGTGCACGGTGAAGGCGGGCGGCGTCGCGTGGGTATCGCAGTCGAACGCGCTGACCAATGCCGTGCTCGGCTGGGCGCGGGCGCGCGGCCTCGGCTTTTCGCACGCCGTGGCGCTCGGCGGCGAGGCGGACGTGGACGCGGGCGACGTGCTCGACTATCTGGCCAGCGACCCCGGCACACGCGCCATCCTGCTCGAACTGGACAGCGTGCGCGCGGCGCGCAAGTTCATGTCGGCCGCTCGCGCGGCGGCGCGCAACAAGCCGGTGCTGGCGCTGCGCTCCGGCCGCGCCGATCCCGCCGACGGACTCTACACCGCTGCGTTCCGCCGTGCGGGCATGGTGCGGGTCGACTCGCTCGACGATCTGCTCGACGAAATCGAGACGCTGGGCGTGGGCCGCGTGGCGGCGGGTGCAACGGCCACACTGATTACGAGCGACAGCGGCCTCGCCACGCTCGCCTGCGATGCCTTCGCGGCGGCCGGCGACACGCTCGCGCCGTGGCCCGACGAAGCGTCCGAGGCATTGAAACAGGCATTGCCGCATGCGATCGGCGGCAATCCACTGCGGCTCGGCGACGACGCGCGCCCCGAGCACTTCGGGACCGCCCTCGAACTGCTGGCGAACCAGCGGAGTACGGGCACGGCTTTCGTCGTGCATGCGTCGACGCACAGCGCACCGGTGGGCGAAGTGGCGCAAGCCTTGATCGCGAATCAGCGCTTCGCGTATCGCGGTTTGCTCGCGTGCTTTTTCGGCGGCGTGGATGCCGCCACGCGCGACGCGCTCCATGCGCAGGGCATTCCCGTTCATACGACACCGCAGCGGCTGGCGCGCGCCTTCGCGCGGCTGGTCGATTATCGGATGGGACGCGAACTGCTGATGCAGACGCCCGAGGGTTTGCCGGCGCAAATCCCCGCCGCAATCGACGCGGCTCAAGCACAGGCACGCGAAGCGCTCGCCGCAGGTGAGCACCAACTCACCGGCGAAGCAGCGGCGCGGTTTCTGGAGCGATTCGGATTGCGCGTGGAGACGGCGCCGCAGGCCGCCGATGGCACGGAAGCCAGCTCTGGATCAGCCGGCAAGCCCGTAGTCGACCTCATCGTCGAACTTCACGACGACGACAACTTCGGCCCCGTATTTCGCTTCACCGCGCCGTCGGTTGATGGCCTGGCCGAGCCGCTGCGGGTTTACGGCTTGCCGCCGCTCAATCCCATGCTCGCACGTGACATCGTCGCGCGCTCGCGCTACGCGCGGCTGGTTGCGCCGGAACCGGCATTGGCCGCGCTCACGGGGCTCTCGCAAGCCGTGTGCGACGTCAAGGAACTCGTCGGACTTACGCTGACGCTCAGGGTGTATCGCGATCAGGTGACGGTGGTCGATCCTTCATTGAGCGTCGCGGCGAAGCGCAGCCGCCTCGCGATCGTGCCTTATCCGCGCCGCTTCGAAGAGACGCTGGACTGGCAGGGTTTGCGGGTGACGGTGCGGCCCATTCGTCCGGAAGACGAGGCCGCGCATCATGACTTCGTCGAAGCGATGACGCCCGAAGATTTGCGCCTGCGATTTTTCGGCGCGGTGAGCAGCTTCGACCACTCGCAACTCGCGCGCATGACGCAGATCGACTACGACCGCGAAATGGCGCTGATCGCCACCGTGCGAAGCGAAGAAGGTTTCTCGCGGACACTGGGCGTGGTGCGCGCGGTCGCCGATCCCGACAACGAAACGGCCGAATTCGCGGTGGCGGTGCGCTCGGACCAGAAAGGCCGGCGTCTTGGCCAATTGCTGATGGACCGGATCATCAAATACGCGCGGGCGCGCGGCACGCATTGGCTGATCGGCGAGGCACTGCGCGAGAATGTGGCGATGATCTCGCTCGCCAAAGCTTGCGGCTTTACGATTACGCGGACGGAGGATCCGGGTGTCGTTGGCTTTCGTATGGCGCTGGATGAACCGGCCGACGCAAGCGCGGAAGGCGGAGCGCCGACGGTGCAGAGTTAACTGGATCACTGTCGCGTCGCCGGTACAACGGGTCGGCGGCGCGGCCGCGGCAACTGCGGCAATTGCAGCGGTGATCGAAGCGGCGAGAGGCGCTGAAGGCATCTCGCCGCAGGAAGCGTGAATGAGCTGAGCCGCCTCAGGCCGCCAGCTTGGCCGCAGCTTCGTCGACTTGCGTGCGCGTCACCGACAGTTCTTCAAGCCACGCATCGCCATACACCGCGCCGGTCTCGCGCTCCAGGCGCGCGATGGTCGCAGCGCAACGGCTCGCATCCTTCGGCGTCGCGATGAACGACTTGACCGACTCACCGGCCTTGAACGCATCGAACAGCGGCACGCGAATATCGTCCGGCAGCGGACGCGCCGTCCACTGGTACGGCTTGCCGTTGAACGTGAATTGCGGCGGCAGCACGCGTTCTTTCTTCGCGGCCGGAATCAGGCCATACGTGCGCGCGGCCTCACCGATCTGCTCCGGCGAAAACAGCTCGTCCGGGCTGATGTCGAATTGCTGAATGAAGGTCTCGATGCTTTGCATCGCCGCCGCGCGATCGTCGCGCCGCTTTTGCGCGTGAGCGACGATGTCGCGCAGTTCGTCGGCTTCTTCAGGCGTGATCGTGAAGCTCGACTGCTTCTGCTGGAGTTCGGAAAAACGCTGGAATTCGGAATCGGTCAGAAGTTTCGCCATTGCTTATCGATGGGCGCGCATGAGCGAACCCATGCGGCGTGATTTTTGAGAGGGTCGCCATTCTAAACCATGTGCGGGAGCGGTCCGGTTTCGAGCCCGGGTGCTTGGCCTATTGATAGCTCAATGTAAAGGTCATCAGCCCCTTTACCGTGCCAGGTGAAACCTTGCCGGTTGAAACGTATTGTGCCGTGAGCGGGATGCCGGTTGTGGTCGCAGACGGGCCGACCAGCCATTGATTTGTCGTACCCGGTGCAGCCGAGTCCGGTCCGAAACTGACCGGCGATCCGTTACTGTCCAGCACACGGAGATTGACGCCCAAGGCGGTCGAATCGCCGGTGAGTGTCAGACTGCTCGTTGTGTTGCCCGGATCGGTAGCGTCGGTCAGCGTAACGAAAACGTTGGCGCCAGGCTGGCAGGACAGGTCAATGCTGAAATTCGTATTGCCGGCCGTTGCACCCCGCGCGGGAAATGCATTCGCAGCGACCGGCGGTAGCGAGACGCTGAGAGACGGCGTCGTCACGTCGCAGGTACTCGCGGCGATTGTCGCTGTACCGATCGACAAAGTGTTGAGAGGCGCGGAGTCGACATTGTGACTAATGTCGTGACTTTTCAGCAACGCCAACACCAGGTTGAGGATTTGTCCGTTGCTTGCTTCAGCCGAAGTTTTCACGAGTTGAAATGTGAAAACATAGTTGGCGTTATACGTTACCCCGGACCCGACGGCCGGCGCAAAATCCCCCTCCCGTGTACGCGACAGAATTGCGTTGTTATAAGTGACGTCGGTGACCCGGACTCCGATGCCCGTCAAGCTCGTATCCCACACATCGCGCACGGATGCGTTTACAGCTGCGTAGGCGGCGTACTGGAGAAAATAGCCGTGTCCGCCATCATAGTCATTACGCGGACAGCTTACCCACAACGTGATGGACACGGGCGGACCAATCGATGAACCAATTGGCGCATCGTGCGGCACCGCTATCGTGCCAAAGTCGACGGATCCGTTCCCGGTGACCGTGCACTGTGGAAATGCATCAGCAGGCATGCTAACTGTCAGTGCGGCGAGCGCGGCGGCTCCCAGAGTGGCAACAGCGAGACATCGACGACGTGCAATTCGGGGAGAGTACTCGTGCATGGCAGAGTTTCGTATGCGAGTGAATTCGCCACTGCCTGAGGGAATTCGGGCGGCCTCGCATAGTACTTGTTTAGCCCGGTGAATACACGCGACGGTTCGTCACGCTACGCGGCATTCTCACGAAACATCGACAACGCCTCTACCGTCTCGCGCAGCAGCGCGGTGGCGGCTTCCAGCGTCGGCGCGACGTATTCGTCGATACGCCGCAGATACGGACAGGTGAGGGCCGCGATCGCCTGGCCGGACGGCCCCTGGATCGGAAACGTGACGTCGGTCACGCCGAACGTCTGCTGGCTGTCTTTCTGCGAGAAGCCCGCCGCGCGAATCCGCGCGCAAGCCTGTTCGAGCGCGTCACGGTCGATCGTCACCTCGCCCTTCACCTTGGTATGTTCGGCCAGCATCTGTTCGCGCTGCTCGATGCTTTGAAACGCGAGCATCACGCGGCCCGACCCCGTATCGATCAGACCGACGCGCGAACCGAGTCGCACCGACATACCCCACGTGCCGGGACCATCCACCTGCGCGATCACCAGCAGATTGCCGCGGTCGTACACCACGAGGTGACACGATTGTTCGGCAGCATCGGCAAAGCGCTGCATGAGCGGCAGCGCTTCGGAGATCAGACGGTTCATCGGCGGATGACGATGGGCGAGCGCGTACAGCTTGAGACTGAGCGAATAGCGGTCGCCCGCCGCCGAGCGCACCACGTATTGGCGCGCGACCAGCCGTTCGAGCATGCGATACATCTCGCTCGCGTTGCGTCCCAGCAGTTTGGTGATTTCGGCGCGCGTCAGGCCTTCCTTCTGCTCGGCGAGCAGTTCGAGGATGTCGAGGCCTTTGTCGAGCGCCGGGGCACGATAACGGTCGGCGTCGTCTTTGTCTTCTGCGTCCATCGTGAGCGAGGTTCCGTGTGCAGTTCTCATTATCTGGCGCGTGAGTGTAAGTGCGTGACGAATCTCGTGCGAGCTGGCACCGGTCCAGGGAAAACACGGACGCTTGGTGCAGTGCACATTGCTTGACTTCGAAAAGTCCGTATATGAATAATACGTTCATTGGTGAATGAACGCACGCCAATACTCGACAAGAAAAACACTGGGTTATCCCAAATTGTTCGCGCACCCTCGGGGGCCTGGCGCGAATCGGCGGGTTTGGGAGCCCTCGATAAGAAAGCGCAGGACGAAGTGCTGGCATTCCGTGTCGGTTCACGCAGTTCAACAACGCATATCAGGAGACAACCATGTCGTTCGCGAAAGGGCCGCACGCGGCTCGCAGTTTGTTCCGCAGTTCGCTATCCGCCGCGGCGGCCGCCGTCTGTCTCGCCGGCCTTGGCGTGACCGGCGCCGCGCAGGCCGCCGACGCAGGCAAGATCGGCCTCGGCCTGCCGCTGCTCACGTCGCCATTCTGGCAGTCGTACAACAACTATCTGCCCAAGTACGCGAAGGACATGGGCCTCGACATTCTTGCGCCCGTCAATTCAAACGGCGATCCCGCGCAGCAGATCACGGACATGAACAACCTGCTGAACCTCGGTGCGAAGGGCATCGTGGTCGGCCCGCTGGATTCGGCGGCGATCAGCCGCGCGCTCGACGCCGCCGCGGCGAAGAACGTGCCCGTGGTCGCCGTGGACGTCGCGCCCACACAAGGCAAGGTTGCGATGGTGGTCCGCGCCGACAATCGCGCGTATGGCGAAAAGGCCTGCAAGTACATTGGCGATCACGTGAAGTCGGGCAAGGTCGTGCAGATTATGGGCGACCTCGCCTCGGTCAACGGACGCGACCGGTCCGAAGCGTTCCGCTCATGCATGAAAGGCTATCCTGGCGTGTCGGTGCTGGAGATCCCTGCGGCCTGGAAAGGCGACGTCGCGGCGACCGCGCTCGACAGCCTGCTGACCGCGAATCCCGACGTGAAAGGCATCTACATGCAGGCTGGCGGCGTCTATCTGTCGCCGACGCTGCAAACCCTGCGCCGCAAGCAAATGCTCTTTCCTGTCGGCGACGCGAAGCACGTCGTGATCGTTAGCAACGACGGCATTCCTCAGGAGTTCGATGCGATCCGCCGCGGCGATATCGACGCAACCGTGTCGCAGCCCGCCGATTCGTACGCGAAATACGGGCTGTTCTATATCAAGGCGGCGCTGGCAGGGCAGACCTTCAAGCCGGGCCCGACCGATCACGGCAGCAACATCATCCAGCTGGCGCCGGGCATTCTGGAAGACCAACTGCCCGCACCGCTCGTGACGAAGTCGAATGTCGACGACAAAGCCTTGTGGGGCAATACCGTCAAATGAGCGGTCAAATGAGCGATTCCACGCCCTCCGTGCCCGTCGTCGAAGCGTTCGAAGTCACCAAACGCTTCGGTTCGACGGCCGCTCTGAAAGACGTGAGCATCCGCGTGATGCCCGGCGAGTCGCATGCGCTCGTCGGGCGCAACGGCGCGGGTAAATCGACGCTGGTGTCGATCCTCACCGGCCTGCGCAAGCCCGACACCGGCGAGGTGCGTTTCAGCGGAGCGGCCGCGCCGTCGATCGCGGATCGCGACGCGTGGCGCGAGCGCGTGGCGTGTGTCTATCAGCATTCGACGATCATCCGCGACCTGAGCGTCGCGGAGAATCTGTTTATCAACCGGCAGCCGCTGCGCGGCGGCGTGATCGATTGGCAAGCCATGCGGCGCGATGCGCGCGAGCTGCTCGATCACTGGAAGATCGACGTGCGCGAAGACGCCCGCGCCGGCGATCTGACGGTGGAGGCACGGCAGCTGGTGGAAATCGCACGTGCGCTGTCGTACGGCGCGCGCTTCATCATTCTCGACGAACCGACCGCGCAGCTCGACGGCGACGAAATCAAGCGCCTGTTCCGGCGCATCAGCGAGTTGCAGCGCGAAGGCGTGACCTTCCTGTTCATCTCGCACCATCTTCAGGAAGTCTATGAAATCTGCCAGGCCGTGACGGTGCTGCGCGACGCGCGGCATATCGTCAGCGCGCCGGTTTCAGCGCTGCCGCGCGAGCAGTTGATCGAAGCGATGACCGGCGAACGCGGCGGACTCGCCGTCGCCGACGCGGCGGCGCGCGACGCATTGCCCGCCGACACGGCGATCGCGCTGCACGTCGACGGCCTCGCGGGCGCCGATTACGAAGGCGTGTCGTTCACCGTCAAGCGCGGCGAAGTGGTCGGCCTGACCGGCGCGACGAGCAGCGGCCGTACGAGCGTGGCCGAAGCGATTGCCGGCCTGCGTGCCGCCAAACGCGGCGCGATCCGGGTGGATGGCAAGACCTTGCCGCCCGGCGACGTGCCCGCGGCACTCGCGCACGGCATTGGCTGTGTGCCGAAGGATCGTCATCACGAAGGCCTCGTGCTCACGCAATCGGTCGCGGAAAACGCCTCGATGACGATCGCGCGTTTGCTCGGCAAGTTCGGCATCGCCCCGCCCGCGAGGAAGAACGCGTTCGGCCAGAAGATGATCGACGCGCTCGGCATCGTTGCGCAAGGTCCGGAGCATGTGGTGTCCGGCCTGTCGGGCGGCAATCAGCAGAAGGTGGTGATGGCGCGTGCGCTCGCCACCAATCCCAATGTGCTGGTGCTGATCGATCCCACGGCAGGCGTCGACGTGAAATCGAAAGAAGCACTGCTCTCCGTCGTGGATCGCGTGCGCGAAGAGGGCAAGGCCGTGCTGGTCGTGTCCGGCGAACTCGACGATCTGCGCACCTGTGACCGCGTGCTGGTCATGTTCCGTGGCCGTGTCGCGGCCGAATTTCCGGCGGGTTGGCAGGACCACGACCTGATCGCATCCGTTGAAGGAGTCAGTCTCCATGAAGAATAGTGTGCCCAGTCCCGCCTTCGGCACCGCGCAAGCTCAGGCTCAGCCGCTGGCGCAGTCCACTCGCGGCAAACGCGCGCGCTCCGAACTCGCGCGTCTGCGCGAGTTGGCATTGCTGCCCGCGCTCGCATTGCTGATCGTGATCGGCGCATTTGTCAGCCCCAGCTTCTTGACCAAAGCGAATCTCATCAGCGTACTGGGCGCCTCCGCGGCGTTGGCGCTGGTCGTGCTCGCCGAATCGCTGATCGTGCTGACCGGCAAGTTCGATTTGTCGCTCGAATCGACGGTTGGCATTGCGCCCGCCGTGGGCGCGATGCTGGTGATGCCGGCGGCGTCCGCGGGCTTCGGCCTGCAATGGCCTGCGGCAGCCGGCTTGCTGGCCATCGTGGCGGTCGGCGCGGTGATCGGTTTCATCAACGGCTTTCTGGTGGTGCGTTTGCGGCTGAACGCGTTCATCGTCACGCTGGCCATGCTCATCGTGCTGCGCGGCATGCTGGTCGGTGCGACCAAGGGCGGCACGCTGTTCGATATGCCGCCGTCGTTCTTCACGCTCGCGACCACCATCGTGTTCGGCTTGCCGTTGTCCGTGTGGCTCGCGGCAGTGGCGTTCGCGATCGCGGCCTTCGTGTTGCGCTATCACCGGCTGGGTCGCGCGTTGTATGCGATCGGCGGCAATCCCGAGGCGGCGCGCGCCGCGGGGATTCGGGTGGAGCGCATTACGTGGGGCGTGTTCGTGCTAGGCAGCGTGCTCGCGTCGCTAGGCGGTTTGATCGTGACCGGCTATGTCGGCGCGATCAACGCGAACCAGGGCAACGGCATGATCTTCACGGTGTTCGCGGCAGCGGTGATCGGCGGCATTTCGCTCGACGGCGGCAAGGGCACCATGTTCGGTGCGCTCACCGGCGTGCTGCTGCTCGGCGTCGTGCAGAACCTGCTGACGCTTGCCCAGGTGCCGTCTTTCTGGATCCAGGCGATCTACGGCGCGATCATCCTGGGCTCGCTGATGGTGGCGCGCCTCGCAAGCGGCGAAGGCCAGAACTAATGCACACGCATTCCGGAGACCTCACTTGACCAGCCGCCCCATGCAAACGGACCCACGCCTGATCCTGCTCAGCCCCGCCGACAACTGCCTGATCGCGGCGGCGCGGCTGGACGGCGGCACGCAGGTCGAGATTGAAGGCCAGCGCGTGACGCTCACCAAAACCATCGAACTCGGTCACAAGGTGGCGCGCCATGAACTCGCGAAAGACGACAAGGTGCTGCGCTACGGCGCAGTGATCGGTCACGTGACGGAAGCAGTGGCGCGCGGTGCGCATCTGCATACGCACAATCTCGAGAGCGACTACCTGCCCACCTATACGCACGACGCGGGCCACGAGTTCGTCCATCACTGATGTGAGCACAATGTCGTGGCCTTGACGCCGCGCTGGAATGATCATGACTGACACTTCCGTAGCATCTCCATCCGCCGCATCGCAGCATCCCACGCTGCAGGGTTACCTGCGCCGCGACGGCCGCAAGGGCATCCGCAATGTGGTGGCGGTGGCTTACCTGGTCGAATGCGCGCATCACGTCGCGCGCGAGATCGTCACGCAGTTTCGCGAACCGCTCGATGCGTTCGACGATCCTTCCGCCGAACGCGAACCGCCAGTGCATCTGATCGGCTTTCCCGGCTGCTATCCGAACAGCTACGCCGAAAAAATGCTCGAGCGGCTCACCACGCATCCCAACGTGGGCGCGGTGTTGTTCGTCTCGCTCGGTTGCGAGAGCATGAACAAGCACTATCTGGTGGACGTGGTGCGCGCAAGCGGCCGTCCGGTCGAAGTGCTGACCATCCAGGAAAAGGGCGGCACGCGCAGCACGATTCAATACGGCGTCGACTGGATTCGCAGTGTGCGCGGGCAACTCGCCGCGCAAGAGAAAGTACCGATGGCGCTGAGCGAACTGGTGATCGGCACCATTTGCGGCGGCTCGGACGGGACCAGCGGCATCACCGCGAATCCGGCCGTGGGCCGCGCGTTCGACCATCTGATCGACGCGGGCGCGACGTGCATTTTCGAAGAAACCGGCGAGCTGGTGGGTTGCGAGTTCCATATGAAAACGCGCGCGTCACGGCCCGAACTTGGTGAAGAGATCGTTGCCTGTGTCGCGAAGGCAGCGCGCTATTACTCGATTCTCGGCCACGGCAGTTTTGCGGTCGGCAACGCGGACGGCGGCCTCACCACGCAGGAAGAAAAGTCGCTGGGCGCCTATGCCAAGAGCGGGGCGTCGCCGATTGTCGGCATCGTCAAACCCGGCGACATTCCGCCGACCGGCGGCCTGTATCTGCTCGACGTGGTGCCCGACGGCGAACCGCGCTTCGGCTTTCCGAACATCAGCGACAACGCCGAGATCGGCGAGCTGATCGCCTGTGGCGCGCATGTGATTCTGTTCACGACCGGGCGCGGCTCGGTGGTCGGCTCGGCGATCTCGCCGGTCATCAAGGTGTGCGCGAATCCGGCGACGTATCGCAACCTCGCCGGCGACATGGATGTCGACGCGGGTCGTATTCTCGAGGGCCGCGGCACACTCGACGAAGTCGGCCGCGAAGTGTTCGAGCAAACCGTGGCGGTGTCGGGTGGCGCGGCCTCCAAGTCGGAAACGCTCGGCCATCAGGAATTCATCCTGACCTACAAGACGTTCGATCCGGTCGGCCCGGCTTGCTTGCCGTCGAGCGCCGCGCCGCAGCACCGGGTCGTCGCGATCGAGCCGCACTGAGCGGTTTGTCCGCAGGCCTTCCGGCAAGCAGGTCGTACACGCTGCGGGCACATGCTGCGCGTGCATGGTAAAACACGAATGGGACCGGAGTCAGCGCTGAAGCGTCAACTCCGGTCGATACTGGAGACGCGCTGAATGACGGCAACGATCGCATCGAAGATCGGGCAACGGCGCCGCATCGGCCGTGGGGCGGTGCAGGTGAGCGGATTGGGACTCGGCACGGCGCCCTTGGGCGGCCTCTACCGCGACCTGTCCGATGAAGAAGCCCACGCCACCATCGCCGCCGCGTGGGACGCCGGCGTGCGTTATTTCGACACCGCGCCGCATTACGGCAATACGAAGGCCGAGCATCGCCTGGGCGACGTCTTGCGGCGCTATCCGCGTGGTGACTACGTGCTGTCCACCAAGGTGGGCCGCCGCTTCGTGCCGCGCACCACGCCTTTCGACGACAAGGAAGGCTGGCAAAACCCGCTCCCTTTCGAAGCCATTTACGACTACACGCACGACGGCATTCTGCGCTCGTTCGAAGACAGCCAGCAGCGCCTCGGTATCGTCGATATCGACATTCTGCTGGTGCACGATATCGGCCGCGCCACGCATGGCGACAATCATCCCCATTACTGGCGGCAACTGACCGAAGGCGGCGGGTTTCGCGCGCTGGACAAATTGCGCTCGGCGGGCGCGATCAAGGCCGTCGGACTCGGCGTCAATGAAGGCGCGGTAATACTCGATGCGATGGCCGAGTTCGATATCGATTGCGCGTTGCTCGCGGGCCGTTATACGCTGCTCGAACAGACCACGCTCGACGACCTGTTGCCGGCCTGTGAAGAACGCGGCGTCAGCATCCTGTTAGGCGGCGCGTTCAACTCGGGCATTCTGGCGCGCGGCGTCGAAGGTGATCTGAAATTCAATTACGGCGAGGCGCCGCGCGAAGTGATCGAGCGCGTCGCGCGGCTCGAAGCGGTGTGCCGTGCGCACGGTGTGCCGCTGGCGGCCGCCGCCTTGCAGTTTCCGTATGCGCATCCGGCGGTCGCCACGGTGTTGACCGGCGCGCGCAGTGCCGACGAATTGCGCGAGAACGCGGCGTCGTTCGAGCAGCCGATCCCCGCGGGCTTGTGGTCCGCGTTGCGTGACGAAGGCTTGCTCGACAACCGCGCGCCCGCGCCGGAGAGTTGATTTGACGATGCTTATCGATGCCCACCAGCACTATTGGGACCCCGCTCGCGGCGACTACGAGTGGCTCACGCCGGAACTGAAGATTTTGTACCGGACGTTTGGCCCGGCGGATCTCAAACCGTTGCGAGAGCGCGTGGGCATTGAACGGACGGTGGTGGTGCAGGCGGCCCCGACCATCGACGAAACACGCTATTTGCTGGACCTCGCGCGGCATGAGCCGTCGATTGCCGGGGTGGTCGGCTGGGTGCCGTTATTGTTGCCCACGGCGCCGGCCGTGATCGAAGCGCTGGCGCACGAGCCGAAGTTCAAGGGCGTGCGGCCGATGCTGCAGGATTTGCCCGACGATACCTGGATCACCAACCCCGATCTCGCCCCCGCGATCGAAGCGCTGATCGCACACGACCTCGCGTTCGACGGCTTGATTTACGCGCGACACGTCGAGCCTTTCGAAACGTTCGCGGCGCGCTTTCCGGCGCTGCGTATCGTGGTCGATCATGGGGCGAAGCCGCCCATCCGCTACGGGCACGCCGGTTATCCAGGCTGGGCCGACGCGATTACGCGGCTCGCGAAACTGCCGAATGTGCATTGCAAACTGTCGGGTCTGGTGACCGAGGCCTCGCCCGGCTGGACCGAGGCAACGCTACAGCCGTATGTCGAGCATCTGTTGAGGTCGTTCGGGCCGGCGCGGTTGATGTGGGGCAGCGACTGGCCGGTGCTCGATCTGAACGGCGACTATCTGCTCTGGCATTCGGTGGCGAATACGCTGCTCGGCTCCTTGAGCGAAGGCGAGCGCGAAGCCGTTTTCGGCGGCAATGCCGCTGCGTTTTATCGACTTTGATTTCTGGAAGAGACAAGCAGCAGAAGCAAAAGCAAATGCACAGCCCATTCAACTGGAGTCGTAGATGACACAAAGACTGGCCGGCAAGACGGCCCTGATCACGGCGGCAGGACAAGGCATCGGACTCGCCACCGCCGAACTCTTCGCACGCGAAGGCGCGCGTGTGATCGCCACTGACATCCGCATCGACGGACTTGCCGGCAAGCCGGTCGACGCCCGCAAGCTCGACGTGCGTGACAACGCGGCGATCAAGGCGCTGGCCGCCGAACTGGGCGCGATCGACGTGCTGTTCAACTGCGCGGGCTTCGTGCATGCGGGCAACATTCTCGAATGCAGCGAAGAGGATTGGGACTTCGCGTTCGACCTGAACGCGAAGGCGATGTACCGCACGATCCGCGCGTTCCTGCCCGCCATGCTGGACAACGGCGGCGGTTCGATCATCAATATGTCGTCGGCGGCGTCGAGCGTGAAGGGCGTGCCGAACCGCTTCGCGTACAGCGCCTCCAAGGCCGCGGTGATCGGGCTGACCAAATCCGTTGCTGCCGACTTCATCACGCGTGGTGTACGCTGTAACGCGATCTGCCCGGGCACGGTGGCTTCGCCGTCGCTCGAACAGCGGATCGTCGACCAGGCTCAGGCACAGGGCGCGACGCTGGACGCCGTGCAGGCGGCTTTTGTCGCCCGTCAGCCGATGGGCCGTATCGGCAGGCCGGAAGAGATCGCCGCGTTGGCGCTGTATCTTGCGTCCGACGAATCGTCGTTCACCACGGGTCACGCGCATGTGATCGACGGCGGCTGGTCGAACTGAGGTACGCCGACCCAAGCTGAACCACGAACCGAACACCACTCAAAGGAAGTGTCAGGATGAAACTGCTTCGTTATGGGCCGAAGGGCCAGGAAAAGCCGGGCTTGCTCGACGCACAAGGCAAGATTCGCGATCTGTCGAAAGTGGTCGCCGATATCGACGGCGCCGCGCTAACCGACGAAGGTCTCGCCAGGCTGCGCGCGCTCGATCCGGCCTCGCTGCCGCTGGTCGAAGGCAATCCGCGCATGGGTCCGTGCGTCGGCAAGATCGGCAAGTTCATCTGTATCGGCTTGAATTACGCCGATCACGCGGCGGAATCGAATCTGCCGGTGCCGGCCGAACCGGTCATCTTCAACAAGTGGACGAGCGCGATCAGCGGCCCGAACGACGACGTAGAAATTCCGCGCGGCTCGAAAAAGACCGATTGGGAAGTGGAACTCGGCGTGGTGATCGGCAAGCCGGCGAAATATATCGACGAAGCCAACGCGCTCGATTACGTCGCCGGTTACTGCGTGATCAACGACGTGTCGGAACGCGAGTGGCAGATCGAAAAGGGCGGCACGTGGGACAAAGGCAAGGGCTTCGACACGTTCGGCCCGATCGGCCCGTGGGTGGTGACGCGCGATGAAGTCGCAGACCCGCAGAACCTGAGCCTGTGGCTCGAAGTGGACGGCCATCGCTATCAGAACGGCAGCACCAAGACGATGGTGTTCGGCGTCGCGAAGCTGGTCTCGTACGTATCGCAGTGCATGAGCCTGCAACCGGGCGACGTGATTTCGACCGGCACGCCACCGGGCGTCGGCATGGGCGTGAAGCCGAATCCGGTGTACCTGAAGCCGGGCCAGACGATTCGCCTGGGAATTGAAGGTCTGGGCGAGCAAACGCAGAAGACCTACGCGGCGGAGTAAGTCTCGCTGGCGAGTTTGGCTGCATGAAGAAAGGCGGTTCCTGTGTTGAGCAGGAACCGCCTTTTTTGTGTGCGCCGCTGCGGTTTGATGGCGCTGCTCCGTGAGCCGTTGCGCGAGCGGAGCCGCTCGACGATCGACAGGCGTGCAGCCGGCGCGTCGCTCAGGCGCGCTGCTCGGCGAGCAAACGCGCAAGCAGCGCCACCAACTGATCGACGTGCTTGTCTTCCGTGCGCCACGACGACACGCTGATGCGAAATGCCGGCCGGCCTTGCCAGACAGTCTGGCCGAACCACGTTTCGCCCGACGCCTGCGCCGCTTCGCGAATCGCGACGGTCTGCGCGTCGGTCTTCGCCCGCGCCAGCACCTGGTTCAGCACGACACGGTTCAACACCTCGAAGCCGGCGGCGCGCAGACCTTCGGCAATTCGCAAAGCCTGCGCGCAATGCCGGTCGACCATCTCCTGCACGCCGCTGCGCCCGAGCGAACGCAAGGCAGCCCAAATTGGAATGCCGCGCGCGCGGCGCGAGAACTCCAGGTTCAAATTCTTCTGCGCGTCATGGGCGCCGCTCAGATAGACCGCGTCACTGTTCATCGCCGCCGAGATCGCGCGCGCGTCGCGGCAGATCGCCATTGCGCCGTCGTACGGCGTGTTGAGCCACTTGTGGCCGTCGGTGGTCCAGCTATCCGCGCCGTCGATGCCCTCGGTCAGCGCCCGTTTCGACGAGGCGCGCGCCCACAGGCCGAACGCGCCATCCACGTGGACCCACGCGCCGGCCGCCTTGGCGCGAGGAATCACTTCCGCGAACGGATCGAATTCACCGGTGTTCACTTCGCCGGCTTGCACGCAGAAGATCGTCATGTCGTCGAGCGGCGGCAACTGCGCGGGATCGATGCGACCATGCGCATCCACGGGCGCGGCGATCACGCGCTTCATGCCGAAGCCGAGCACGCGCAACGCCTTTTTCACCGTGATATGCGCCATCTCGGAGATCACGACGCGCACCGGCGGCGCGCCGTCCAGGCCGTCGTTGTCGAAATCCCAACCCTTGCGTGCGAGCAGCGCGCGCCGCGCGGCCGCGATGCACACAAGCGTGCAGGCCGTTGCGCTGGTGCCAAAGCCGATCGCCGCTTCGCGCGGCAAATCGAGGGCGTCGAGCACCCAGCGCGCCGCGATCTTCTCGATCGTGGCCGCGGCCGGCGAGTTGTCGAAGGTCGACGCGCACTGGTCCCACGCGCCCATCAAACGTTCGGCCGCCGCCGCGGCCGGCAACACCGCGCCGATCACGAAGCCGTAGTAGCGCGGATCGTTCGACGCGACCGTGCCGGGCGATCCGCTTTCGTCGAGCAGGCGCAGTACGTCGGCGGGCGCGTGGCCGTGTTGCGGGAAGGCTTCATCGAAGGCCGCGAGTTGCTGGAGCGCGGCCGCATCTGGAAACACCCTGCGTTTGCCGATACCGGCAAGGTAAGCGTGCGCGCGCTGGTCCGCGTCGGTGGCAAGTGCGAGTTCGTCCATGTGGCTCCTAAGCTGTCGGGAAGGTGGCGGCGCGGTCTCGTGAACACCGCGCGCCTACAGATTGGCGAGGTCGCGGCCGAGCTTCTGCAGCTCGGCGTCGATGCGTTTGTAATAGGTGAATTTGCCGATCCGCTGCGCGCGAACGAGTCCCGCATCGGCGAGGATGCGCATGTGGCGCGTGGTCGTGGCGGGTGCGATGCCGAGCTTGTCGGTGATGAACGTGCAGCACACGCCGACCGTTTCGATATCGGCGTGGTCCTGATACGGGAAATGCAGCGTCGGCTCTTTCAGCCAGCGCATGACGGCGAGCCGGCTGGCATTCGCGAGCGCGTTGATGCGCGTGAGGTCGTCTGTCATGAGGCAGTGCGCCGAATGGAGCCATCGGTGGATAACGTTTCGTATATTAGCTAAATGACAAAGCGTGAACAAGCGCCTCCATGGCGGCGCGATGTGCTTCAGGAAAGGCTACGGTCTCAGTTGCCGTGTTCGTGTTCGCCGCTTTCGCTGATCCGGTTCACGGTGCCCTGCGCGACGGCAATCAGCTTTTCGCGGTTGCCTTCCATCACGAACACGTTGCATTGGCAGGTGGCCTGATGCTGGCCCGCATAGACGACCTTTGCGCGCGCGATCAGCGTGCCGTTGATGGCCGGGCGCAGGTAATTGATCTTGTATTCCCCGGTCACGACTTTGGGCCCGAGTAGCAGCGCACCGGCGAACGTCAGTGCATTGTCGACGAGATAGCTGATGACGCCGCCATGCACGAAGCCGTGCTGTTGCCGCAACTCGTCGCGGATCGGCAGACTCAGCGTGAGTTCGTTGGTGCCCGTGTGCATCAACTCTGCGCCCAACAGCATGCTGAACGGCTGGGCATGCAGTGCGCCGCGCGCCCGGTCGAGGAGGTCGGTCATTGTGAGTCCTTCGGGCATAGCCCGCGGTGGCAATCTGCACTGGCCTGCGTCGTGCAGTCCCTACCCACTCTAGGAAGCGCGCACGCGCCGCGTCAAGGGGAATCGGTAATTTGCTCCATGCATTGTTGTGCGAAGTGATTGCAATGGTGAAGTTGGCCGATGTAAAGGGGGCGTAAGACGATCTTTGATGGAATTGGTCTCAAGCGCGGCTCGGCGATGCCGTTAACCCTGACGTAGCTCCCGTTATTCTTTGCCTTCAGGTATTCACGATGTTCAGCAAGATCAAGGTCGCATCCGGCCTGTTGTGTGTTCTGGCCGCTTTCTGCGTTTTCCAGCTTGTCACGGTCGGTTTGGGGTTCTGGTCGCTCACGCGTACCCATGACGACGTGAACGATCTGTCCAACATCGCCTTGAAGCAGGTGGACGCGGTCAACGAAACGACCCAGCATCTGATGGACGCGCGCATCAATCTCTCGCGCGCCGGCACGCGCATGGTGCGGGGTGGCTCCGAGCCGACCGACATCGTGCAGCACGCTCGCGAACAGTTGACGGCCGCCGACCAGTCGTTCGCGGCCTTCATGAGCGCCCCCAAGACCGGCGACGAGAACGGCGCCCGTGCCGCGGCCCTCGCCGAGCGCTACAAGAAGCTGCACGACGCGCTCGCGGAACTGGTGCAGTTTCTCGACGCGAACAACATTCAGGCGTTCCTCGACCAGCCGACCCAGTCGTTCCAGGACGCCTACCTCGGCGAGTCGCATAACTTCGTGCAGTTCGGCAACGCGGCGAGCCGCGCATCGCTCGATTCGATCGATACGCGCATGGCCACGTTTCGCGCCGTCAGCATCGTGATCCTGCTGGCGCTGGTGGCCGGCACGTTCGTCGTGTATGCGGCGTTGCGCCGGGGCGTGGTGGCGCCGTTGGACGAGGCGGGCCGACACTTCGACCGTATCGCGCAAGGCCGCCTCGACCAGCCGATCGCCGCGCGCGGCACCAATGAGATCGGCCGGCTGTTCTCGGGCCTCGCGAAAATGCAGGCGAGCGTCGCGCGTACCGTGCAAACCGTGCGCGAATCCGCGGACTCGATCCACCTCGGCGCCGACGAAATCGCGACCGGCAACGCCGACTTGTCGGCGCGCACGGAAAGCCAGGCGGCGTCGCTGGAAGAAACCGCGTCGAGCATGGAGGAATTGACCGCCACCGTGCGTCAGAACGCCGAGCACGCCCGGGAGGCCAATGCGCTCGCCGAAACCGCGCTTGAGGCGACCTCGCGCGGCAGCGAAGTGGTCAACGAGGTGGTCGACAAGATGCGCGGCATCGCGCAGAGCTCGGACAAGATCGCCGAGATCATTTCGGTGATCGACGGCATCGCGTTCCAGACCAATATTCTCGCGCTCAACGCGGCCGTGGAAGCGGCCCGCGCCGGCGAGCAGGGGCGCGGCTTCGCCGTGGTGGCGGGCGAGGTGCGCGGCCTCGCGCAGCGCAGCGCGCAATCGGCGAAGGAAATCAAAACGCTGATCAGCGAATCGGTCGCCGAGATTCAGGGCGGTTCGGCGCTGGTCGAGCATGCCGGGGAAGCGATGAGCAACGTGTCCGCCTCCATTTCGCGCGTCACGCAGATGATGGCGGAAATCAGCGCATCGTCGCTCGAGCAGAGCACGGGTATCGAACAGGTCAACCAGGCGGTAGTACAGATGGATGAGATGACGCAGCAGAACGCGGCGCTCGTCGAACAGGCCGCGGCAGCGGCGGCATCGCTGCATCAGCAGACGCAGCAGTTGAAGCAGGCGGTTTCCGTGTTCGAAATTTCGGAATCTGTGTTGCGCACGCAACAATTCGACGAAGCACGTGGCCCATCAGCCGATTTTTCGTTGTCCGGCATGCGCTCGATTTAGCCCGCGCAAGCGCTAAAAACCAAACCGTCAGACAAAGAAAATGGCCCGCCAAAGCGGGCCATTTTGCATTAGACGCAAGCGCCTAAGGGTGCCTCAACGTACCTGACGGTACTTAGGCCGGCTGGATGTTCGCAGCTTGCTTGCCCTTCGGGCCTTGCTTAACTTCAAACGTCACTTTTTGGTTTTCCTGCAGGGACTTGAAGCCGCTGCCTTGAACTTCCGAAAAGTGCGCGAACAGGTCTTCGCCGCCGTCGTCCGGCGTGATGAAGCCAAAGCCCTTTGCATCGTTAAACCACTTCACAGTACCTGTTGCCATTTTTAATCCAGTAAATGTTGTGTGTTGCATTCGCGACCGCTATTTCTCAACGCGAGATCGAGCGCGAAGTAGGAGTTGTATCACGTCTTTATGACGGACGCCAACCAACCAGTATTCGGGTATTCCCCCGCATCGGCATTTTTCCGGCTTGGGAAGCAATTGGAAGGCCGCTCCGCCCGGTAGGGTAAACTGCTTGTATTACTCTTCCAGGAAAAACATTGACACATTATTTGCAAGAAGAACTTACCTCGTTCTGGAGTCGTTTGACCCCCTATCTGGCGATATTGGAGTCTAAATCCCCTCAAGAAGGCGCTCCGGACCCGATCGGCCGTATTACGGTCGATACCGCGGACCGCCAGGCTTTCGCCCTCCACACGACCGATCGCAAGCCGCATGGCGACGTGTCGGACACCCCCACCGGGCAAAGCGCAACTTATATGCGTTTTAAATCTGCCGACACCGGTTGGAGCACCTGGCAGCGCGAAGAGTACTGATCGGCCAGGCGGTCGGCTTTTTGTCCGGGCCCGTCATGACGTCGTGAGATCGCGGCCGGCGCCAGCCGGCTTCGCGATCGTTCGGGTGCCCAAGTCGCGGTCGCAACCGGGGTTGGTCGAGTTTTTAGCGGCCTCGGGAGCGTCGGACAGGTTCGTTAGCGGACGCGAGAAGGCCGCACGATGCGCGCCTCACCGGGAGCCTCACGCCGGCAAGGCCTCATAGGCGGTCGCGAGGTGGTAGGGCGTGGTCGACGGCATGTCTGCCCGGGCCACCTCACCGGCCGGCGTTTTGCATTCGAACCAGCCCTGCGGACGCAGGAACCGTTGTTGGAACCGTTCGATTTGCCGGGGCAGCGCGGCGAGCGCCGTCTGTTCGTCCTGGCTTGCCAGCGCACGCAGATACTCGGTTTGCGCCCAGATCCGCTGGGTCGCGTCCTTCACCTGCCCGGTTTCGTCAAGCGAGGCGCACACGCCGCCTGTCTCCCCGTCCACCCCATGTTGCTGCGCAAAGCTGAACGCTCGCGGCATCGCTTCGGCAAGACCGGAACCTTCGAACAAGGCGCCCGCCTGCTTGACCAGCCAGAACCATTCGAACTGATGACCGGGTTCCAGACGGTTCTCGGCCGCACCGATCGGCAGTTCCGCGATGCAACCCGTGGGCGCGTGCAGGAAGTGACGGGCGACCGCGCCGGCGAGGCGCCGCAATGCGGCGTCGAAAGCGTTGTCGTGCGTGGCTTCGCGAGCGGCCAGCCAGGCTTCGGTCAGGTGCATCAAAGGATTCTGGATCGGCGTGCCCGTCACGCCGGCGAAGTCCGCGGTCAGCGCGGCGTTGAACAGATCGCCTTCGGCGGCGAAGTTCGACTGGATCACCGCCGACGTGCGATGCACGAGCTCCAGCGCGTCGGGATTGCCGGAGCGCCGGCCAAATTCCGCGCAGGCAAACACGACGAATGCGTGCGTGTATAGATCCTTGGTGGTGTCGAGCGGTGCGCCTTGCGGATCGACGCTGAAGAACCATCCGCCGTGGCGGGTGTCCTGAAAGGTACGCGTCAACGAATCGAACAGCACCTGCGCGTGAGCTTCGTCGCCCGCTTGGGAGAAGACGAACAATTGCCGCGCGCAGGCCATGGCCCGGTAACGCTCGGCAGGTAGCGGCTGATGGCCTTCAGCGCTAACCGCTTCGTAGGGCAGCTTCAGTGCGGCGTTGAAACCCGCGCCCCGCCACATGGGCAGCACCACGCCTGTGAAGTGGTCGCGCAGCCTCTTCGCGAGGGCGATGGTGGAAGCGGCGGAAGGGTTCGTGCTCTGCATAGTCAAATTGGTCAAACGCGTATTTCGAAGGGCCTACGGGTTAGTGCCGTAGCCAAAGTCGCAGCGCGGCGCATTCGCCGGCCAACCTGTTGGTGAGCGCGGATGCTACCTGCTTTGCCGGCCGCCAAGCCGAAATCAGCACCACGACTCGCAGTGCGACCGGCTCAACCTGCCTGGCAACCCGCCTGGCAACCCGCCCGGCAACCCGCCTCGCGGCGTGCGGCCTAGCATAAAGCAAACAGGTCCCGCCGGCACTCCGGCGCCGGTGCGGAAAACATCTCAAATAATTGCCGATAAGGAGGAAAAACAATGCTGGGGAATATCGAACTCATCGCCCGTCTGGGGCTGGCCGCGGCGCTCGGCAGTGTCATCGGCTTCGAGCGGGAGCGGCTTTCGTGGGCCGCGGGTCTACGAACGCACATGCTGGTGTGCGTCGGTTCGACGCTCATCATGATCGTCTCGGCCTACGGTTTTGCCGAAGTGCTGGGCGGGGAGCACGTGGTGCTCGACCCGTCGCGGATGGCCGCGCAGGTCGTGTCGGGCATCGGCTTTCTCGGCGCGGGTTCGATCCTGCTGCGCGGCGAGATCGTGCGCGGCCTGACGACGGCGGCGAGCCTCTGGTCGGTCGCCGCCATCGGTCTGGCGGTGGGCGGCGGGCTGTACACGGCGTCGATCGCGGCGACCATCATCATTCTGATCATCCTTGCCGGCATCAAGCCGCTCGAGCGCCGCTTCATCACGGTCAAGCAGCGGCGCCAACTGACGATGATCGTCGAGCGCGGCACCATGACCTTCCACTCGCTGCACGACGAACTCGGCGCCGCAAGCCCGCGCGTCAAACAGTTCGTGATGCAGCAAAGCGAGGACGCGCCCGAGTGCGACGAGGTGATGATCACCTTGCATCGCGTGTCGAATACGGAATATCACGCGATCTGCGGCCGCTTGCGACAACTGCACGGCGTGAAGCAGTTCCGACAGGACGACGCGACTTCGTGAAAACGGAAAATCCTCGGCGAATGGCTTCGGCGGGCGCGGGCGGCCATGCGACAATGCGGTCTCGAAAAATTCCAACGGCATTGACGAGCGGTGCTCGGCGCCCGCTTTCCGGCGACGACCGCTTTTTTCTCTATGGCAGATTCCGTAGCATCCACGCAGTCCCGGCCTTCGCGCACAGCTTCGAAGAAGCGGCGTCAGGCCACCGTCTCGACCGAAACTGAAAACAAGCTGGCGCGCGCCGCGCGCTCTGCACAACGTCTCGCGCAACTGAGCGACGCCTCTCGCGACGACAGCACGCTCGACCTGTTCCCCGACGATCCCACCCGCGCCACGCTGGAAGCGATGAATATCGACATCCGGCAAGGCACGCTGCACGGTTTCGAGTTACCCGATGTAGTGCTGGCGGCGGTCGGCGCGATCGATGCCGGCGACAGCGGGCCGCTCGACGCGCGCTCGGCGCGCCGCGCGCCCCGCGCCGCGAAGTCCGATGAACCGATGCCGGTCAACGCGCAACTGAGCGGGCTTGAAATGGAGCCGCTGGCGACGACGGCTTCGCCGGTCGGCGAACTGGCTTTGTGCGACACGAAGCCGGCAACGGATGCTAATGCCGACGAGAAACCGGCGGCCCCGTTGACGCCAGCCATGGCGGCAGCAACCGTGGCGCGCAGCGTGACCGCGCTGCGCCAGGCGTCCGAGGCGGGGGCGTCGACGGATGCCGCGTCCGCGCAGACGCTGGGTGGCAGCAAGGCGCCGCAACGTTTTGCTGCGACTTTCGCCAAGGCGGCATCGGCTTCGGCTTCGGCATCGCGAGAAGCGACTTCAGTTGAACCCCCGAATACGGTGGATGAAACCGCTTCGGCGCAGGCGAGCGCTGCATCCGCCGAGCCGATGCCTGCCGCGCAGACATCGACGAATTCATCGGCATCCGCACAAGCGAGCGCCGAGTTCGCCGCGCCGTGGCGCGAAGCCCGGCGCGCCGAAGCGGCCGCGGCCGCGCTGCGCGCCGCGCCGGAACTCGATCGCGCGCGGGCCACCGCCTTTGCCGATACCGTCGACGCGCTGTATGGCGTGATCGCCGATCAGCGCCGCGCCGCGACCGATCATTCGCGCCGCATGAAGTGGATGCTGTCGATCGTGGTGGGCGCGTTGCTGGTGACGGTTGCGATCGGCATCACGCAGACCGTGTTGCTGATGCGCCTGACGCGTGAAACCACTGCCCAGCAGCATCGCATCGAACAGATGATGCAGAACCAGCAAGCGGCGATGGCCAGTTTGCTCGACACGCATATGGCGATGGCGAATGCCGCGGCCGCCAGTGCCGCTTCCGGCGCGGCCGCGGCCGCCGCCGCCACTGCTCCGCAAGCTGCCGTCACGGCGGCGCATACCAAACGCGCCGCGCGGGCGCAGCATTCGCATAGGCCGAAAGCGGTTATTCCGCAGTGATGGTCAGTGACCGCCGCGCCGGTAACGCACCGGCCGCGGCGATCCGAACAACGATCGCCGACCAGCGGTGTTCTTGCTCCCTTCCCCTCTCAAAGCCGGTTTCAACAGAAATCGCGTAAAGACCGCGCTGCGCGCGGCTCTCCCTTCCGGCCCTGAATGCCCGAAAACGGGGACGTTGTCATGATGCGACGCACAATGTGGGAAATGCGCCGTGACAAGACGCCACGCCAAAAAATTGCTGCATTGCACTAGCGTTACTCTAGGGAAAACCCTATAATGCTTCTTAAGGGAAAACCCTAGCTAATGCAGTAACCAACCGGGAGTCGCCATGAGCTTCATTTTTGCATTGTTCCAAAAGGTCAGCGACCTCTTTGCGTCGCCCCATCTGCCGCTGGACGCTGAGTACTCGTACGAAGCACGCAGCCGCGAAGCAGAACGCGTGCGCAGGGCACAAGCCACGTTGTTTGGCATCAAGCTGACCGACTAAAAGCCACGCTGCACCGGCCTGAAGCGCGGATTACCGCGTTCGGGCGCGCACTTCGGGTGCGCATCGCATGATTGAAGCCACAGTTCGCGAAACGCGTACCGTGGCTTTTGTTTTTTGGGGCCCATTTTTCGCCCGCAGGCCCGCTGTCCGAATATTTCTACCCCGAAATGAATGTAACGGCGGCTGACACTGCGCCGGTTTGCCGCACGGTCAAATCATCTCGCATGGCCTGACGGACGGGCGTTGACCGCTAAAACGCGGATCTTTCATCCGTCCCCTTCTTTGAAATGAGCGCTTACAAGTGCTCACGTCTTCACGCGGTTTGCGCCGCTAGAGTTGGTCTCAAGCGTACGGCGTCTGGTTCGAGCCTGAGATTGCAGTTCGAGGCCGATCGAGCACGGACGCCGGCTTGATACAAAACTTTGATGGGAGGTCACTATGAAAACCTTTAACAAGACATCGCGTTCGATCATTGCAACGCTGCTGGCGGGCGGCGCGCTGCTCGCAGCCGGCAGCGCATTCGCCCAGGAACGGGTGGTCGTGGAGAACGGTCCGGGACCGGCGGTGTACGGTCAGCCGCACATGACGCCTGTTGGCGTGTCGATCAATATCGGCTGGCATGGCGATCGTTACTACGACGGCCACCGCTACTGGGCTCATGACGACTGGATGCGCCATCACCCGCACGATTACGACCCGCACCACCACGGCGACCATCGTCCGCCGCCGCCGCGCTACTGATGGCCGCATGACCGCGCCGCGCGACGCGGCGTGACGTGCACAAAGCCGGTCCTTCCTCGCGGAAGACCGGCTTTGTCGCGTTCGGCCTTAAGAATCGGCGCGCTGCGCTATGCTTCGAAGCTTTTATCGACGGCAGCGGGAGAGCGGCGTGGACAAGGCAGTCATAGGGGTAGTTGGCACAGGATTGATGGGCGTCGGCATTGCGACGCAAAGCGCGCTGCACGGACACAGAACGATCGTCCACGACGTCGATCCGGCGCGTCTTGCGAGCGTTGCTTCGAAAGCGGAAGCGGTGCTCGACGAGCTGATCGACGCCGGGCGCATCGATCAGGCGGCACGGCAAGCGGCGTTGGCGCGCATCGAAACCCATGCGCAACTCGACGTGATGGCGTCGGCGCAATTCGTGATCGAGGCCATTCCCGAAGTGCTCGAACTGAAGCATCGCCTGTATGCGGCGCTGACTGAGTTGCTCTCCGATGACGCGATTCTCGCGAGCAATACCAGCGGTTTCCCGCCTGATCAACTGGTCACGCCGTTGCGCGCGAAAGAGCGCTTCGTGATCGCGCATTTCTGGAACCCGCCGCACATGATTCCGCTCGTCGAAGTCGTGCCGGGCACGGCGACCGCGCCGGAAGTGACCCAGCAGACCGCCGCGTTGATGAGCGCGATCGGCATGGAGCCGGTGGTGCTGGCGAAGGCGATTCCGGGCTTTGTCGGCAACCGCTTGCAGTTCGCGGTGCTGCGCGAGGCGTTGAACATTGTCCGATCCGGGGCGGCGACGCCTGACGTGGTCGACCGCGTGATGAAGGCGTCGCTCGGACGCCGCTGGGGGATCGTTGGGCCGCTCGAGGGTGCGGATATGGGCGGGCTCGACACCTTCCTCGATATCTCCACGCATCTGATGCCCGAACTGGCCAAAGACGAAGACGTGCTCGACTTATTGCGCGAGCAGGTCGACGCAGGGCGCGTCGGCGTGCGCAGCGGCGCCGGTTTCTACGAATGGGACGACGCGCATCTGGCGCAGGTGAAAGAAGGACGCCGCCGCGTGATCAGTCGCGGTTGATGAACGGACACGGCGACGGCGGCTGATTGCCGGAACGGGGGCGAGGCTTCTTGCGCATCATCACGGCCTCACCGGAAATGGCGCGGGGTGCCTTGCGGGAAATGCCATGCCCAGCAGCGGCCGCCGCTCTGCTGTATAAATGCCCTCTAGCCCACAATCCAGGCTCAATCCGTCAAGCCGACTCAGCGCCATGTCCCACTACTTCTACGATCCCGCCACGGGCCACGGCCTTGCGCACGATCCCTTCAAAGCCATCGTCGCACCGCGGCTGATCGGCTGGATTTCGTCGCGCGACGCCGAAGGTACTTTGAATCTCGCGCCATACAGTTTCTTCGGCGCGTTCGCCACCTTCCCGGCGATCATCGGTTTTTGCAGCGAAGGTCGTAAAGACAGCGTCACCAACATAGAAGCCACCGGCGAATTCGTCTGGAACCTGGCCACCAAACCGCTCGCCGAGCAGATGAACCGTTCGTCGGCGCCGGTCGCGCCGTCTGTCGACGAATTCGCACTCGCGGGTCTCACGCCTGCGCCGGGCCGTAACGTCGCCGTGCCGCACGTCGCCGAATCGCCGGCCGCGCTCGAGTGCAAGTTGCTGCAAGTGGTGCGTCTGCATACACTCGACGGCAAACCGATGGACAACTACCTGTCGCTCGGCCAGGTGGTCGGCGTGCACATCAACGAGGCCTATCTGAAAGACGGCCTGTTCGACACGCATGCGGCGCAGCCGATCATGCGCGCCGGCTATCGCGGGGACTATGCGGAAATCGGCGACATGTTCCAGATGTTCCGCCCGAGCGCCTAAGCACCGCAGCGTTTGAAACCAGATCGCGCCGCGCGAGGCGGCGCGGCAATCAGCGCAGCGCCTGCGAATCGTGCAAAACCGGCTCCAGTGGACTGGCCCGCTTGATGCTTGCAACCGACGCTCCAATGCGTCGTTTTCAACTGCCGGCTCACTCGCGAGGAGCGCGATCATGTCCACCGAATTCGCCACGCAATTCAGCCATGTCCGTCCGCAAGACACGTCCTACGTGGATCAGGGCTTACGCGACTTTTTTCTCTACCGTGATTTAGGCATCGCGCAGGCGACCGGCGGCAAGGTGCTCGCGCAACTCGTCAAGGCGAATCACGCACCAGAGCAAGGCACCGGCTGGCACCGTCATGAGGCCGACTTCCACATTGTGATCATGCTGAAGGGCTGGGCGCGCTTCATGTACGGCGACAAGGAGACCCTCGTTGCCGCCGGCGATTGCGTGCATCAGGCGCCGGGCATCGTTCACTATCTGTTCGATTATTCGGAAGATATGGAGTACATCGAAATCGTCTCACCGGCCGATTTCAAATCGATCGACGTCGAAGGGCCGTGTGACGTGCCGGCGGTGACGCCCTGGAAGGGCGTCGCGGCATAGCGAAGGGAACGCGTCTGCGTGTGCAGCGCGCATCAACGCGCGGCCACGCACGCAGACCTCCCGCCGACACAGCGCCGCTAAAGGTGCTGGGAAAGCGCTAAGAAAGCACCAAGAAACGCGCATTACGCTGCAGGCGGCCGCCTACGCGGAGCGCGTGGCGTCTGCGGCTTGATCGCAGCGGCCGAACTTTCACTCGGCGCAGCGCCCGATCCATTCGACCCGACCCTCACCGCCGCATCCACTTCCACATCGACCACCGCCGTCGCGGCCGGCGCTGCCGCCGTGACCTCGGCAGCCTTGGCCGCGGGCACTGGCTGGATCGTGCGCGCCCGCGATCCGACCAACACCGCGCGCGGTTCATTGTCGTAAATCACGGCCCGTACGCGCGGATAGATTTGCCGCTCCCAGCGGTGTCCATTGAAAACGCCGTAATGCCCGACGCCGGTCTGCACGTGGTGCGTCTTCAGATAGGGCCGCAATTTGTCGCACATGTCTTGCGCCGCGAGCGTCTGCCCGACGGCGCAGATATCGTCCTTCTCGCCTTCCACCGTGAGCAAGGCCGTGCGGCGAATTTTCGATGGCTCGACGAGACGCCCCCGAACTTCGAGCGCATGCAACGGCAGCGCATGCCGCTGAAAAACCGTATCGACAGTCTCCAGATAGAAGTCGGCCGTCAGGTCCATCGTCGCGAAGTATTCTTCGTAGAACGTGTGAATCGTGTCGGCTTTCGCAGGATCGCCTTTGGCGCGTTCGTAATGCATCGTCTCGAACGAATCGAGATGGCGGTTGAGATTCATCGCCATGAACGCGGTCAACTGCACGAAGCCCGGATACACGCGCCGGTGCGCGCCCGCAAAACCGAACGGCACCGCGCTGATCAGATTCTGCTCGAACCACTCGATCGGCTTGCTCTTCGCGAGGTCGTTGACGCGGGTCGGGTTGATGCGGGTGTCGAGTGGACCGGCCATCAGCGTCATGCTCGCAGGCTGCGCGGGATGATCGTCGGCGGCCATGAGCGCGACCGCGGCCAGCGCGGCGACTGTCGGCTGGCACACGGCCAGCAGATGCGCGCCGGGCCCGATCGCTTCAGTGAAGTCGATCACGTGCTGCACGAATTCGTCGAAGCCGAAGCGGCCCTGGCTCAATGGAACGTCGCGCGGGTTGTGCCAGTCGGTGATGTAGACGTCGTGTTCGGTCAGCATGGTGCGCACAGTGCCACGCAGCAGTGTCGCAAAGTGACCGGACATGGGCGCGATCACCAGTACACGGGGCTGCGGCACCGACGGCGGAGTCTGCTTACGGAAATGCAGCAGCGAGCAGAATGGCGTGTGCGCCGCGACTTCTTCGACGATCGCCACGGATTTGCCCTCTGACACCACGCTATCGATGTCGAACGGCGGCCGCACGGGCGTGAGACCGGCGAGTGTCAACAATTCGCAGGCGGCGCGGATCGATCGGCCATGCGACGTTTCGCCGAACGCGGGCCATGCGTCGAGCGAATGATTCATCAGTGCTGCGCCGTGTCGCATGGGCAGCATCATGTCGGCGAAAGCCTGATATGTGGGATATGCGAACAGGTTCATAACCTTCGCACGAATGCTGAAGAGGATGGAACCCAAATAGAGGCAAGTCATGTGCCAATCAGCATAAGCACGGGGGCGGCCCTGCCTGCACGTTGGCATAGCATTTGCGCGAGTCAGGGCAACGGGCCGAAATTGCCGCGCTTTGGTGCGCGCGCGCACGGCAACGTGCACGCATGGCGTCAGGCGCCGACCGAACGCCTCATCTGGAGGAGAATCGTATGGCGAATACCACGCTCACTATCAGCAGCAAGAATTATTCGTCGTGGTCGTTGCGCGGCTGGCTGTTGACCCGGTTCAGCGGATTGCCTTTCGAAGAAGTCGTCATGCCGATCGACGATCCAGCGGCACGCGCCGAACTGCTGCTGCTGTCACCGTCGATATTGGTGCCGTGCCTCGTTCACGACGGCATCGAGATCTGGGACACGCTGGCGATTGCCGAATATCTGAACGAACTCAAACCGGACGCAAAGCTGCTGCCAGAAGACATTCGCGCACGCGCGCATTGCCGCTCGATTTGCGGCGAGATGCATTCGGGTTTCGGCTCCCTGCGCTCGGCCTTGCCGATGAACCTCAAAGCGCATTTTCCAGGCTTCAAGGTGTGGGCGCGGGCTCAATCGGACATCGACCGGATCGTGACGATCTGGAGCGAGTGCCTGAAGCAATATGGCGGGCCGTTTCTGTTCGGCGAGCGGACCACGGCGGACGCGATGTACGCGCCCGTGGTGACGCGATTCGTCACCTACGACGTCAAACTCGATCCGGAAATCGTCGAATACGGACAGCGGATCATGGCGCTGCCCGAGATGCAGGAGTGGATCGCCGACGCGCAACAGGAAGTGGAAGAGATCGACGAGCTGGACGTCGAATTCTGAAGCGGGTGTATTGAAGAAACGCTGTTGCTGCTGCAACGGCGCGCGGCGCGCTGCGGCACGCAACGCCGTGCCGCGATGCTCACCCTCAATCGCGCGCGCTTTCCAGCTTGAACACGCTGACCACCTGCGCAAGGCGCGCGGCCTGATCGCGCAACTCGGCCGCTGCAAGTTCCGCTTCGCCGACAATCGTAGCGTTCTGCTGCGTGGCTTCGCCGATCTGCGTGACGGCGAGATTCACCTGTTCGATGCCGCCCGATTGCTCGCGCGAAGCGACGCTGATTTCGCCCATGATCGCGCGAACCTGGCCGACCTGTTGAACGATGCCCTGCATCGTCGAACTGGCTTCTTCGGCGATCCGGAAGCCGCTTTGCACGGTCGCCGTGGAACTCGCGATCAGGCTCTCGATCTCCTTCACCGAGGCCGCGCTGCGCTGCGCCAGCGCGCGCACTTCCGAGGCCACGACCGCGAAGCCCTTGCCGTGCTCGCCGGCGCGCGCCGCTTCCACGGCGGCGTTCAGCGCGAGGATATTGGTCTGGAAGGCGATACCCTCGATCACGGTCGTGATCTCGGCGATTTTCTGCGACGAGCGGCTGATCTCGCCCATGGTCGACACCACGCGTTCAACCGCGCGGCCGCCTTCGAGCGCGGCGTCGGCGGCGCGGGTGACGAGCGTGTTGGCTTGCGCGGCATGGTCGGCGTTCTGCTGCACCGTCGAGGTGATCTCTTCCATGCTCGCCGCCGTTTCTTCGAGGCTGCTCGCCTGCGTGGCGATTCGCGCGGCGATGTTGCCGCTGCCGGTGGCGATCTTTTCGGTGCCGTGGGACATGTCCGTCGACGCATTGCGCACTTGCGAAACAATGCGCGCGAGTCCTTCGCCGATGCCGTCGATCGACTGCATCAGGCGGCCAATTTCATCGGCGCGCGCGTTTGCGCCATTCGCCACGCGCACGCTCAGATCGCCCGAGGCGAAACGTTCGGACGCCTTGGCGGCTTCTTCGAGCGGACGGCTCACGAGGCGCCGCACCGCAATCAGGAACACCACCGCGAATACGCCGACGAGGATGAAGCCGAGCAGTAGAAATTCATTGCGGGTGGCGACGACGTCGGCCATCACTTCGTCGCGCGGCGCGACGCCGCCAACCAGCCATTGCCATTCCGGCACGGTAACGAACGACACGAACTTGTCGCGCGAGCCGCGCTCGCCGAGCGTGGCGTCGGCCGAGCTGTATTCGAGCTGGCCGTCCTTCATGTCGAGCATCTGCTGATACGGTGCGTTCGCGTTGTCGGCGTTCTGGCCGGCCGCTGCCGGATGCACGATCAGCTTGCCGCGCTCCGCGCCCTTCGACGCATCGACAACAAAGTAGTAACCGCTGTCGCCGATCTTCAGATTGCGAATGCCGTCTTCGACCGACTGAATTTCCTTGTCCACATTGACGCCGACAAACAGCGCGCCGATCACGCGGCCGCTCGCGTCGGTGATCGGGCGGTATTGCGTGATCAAACGTTTGCCGAAGAGCGCGGCGAGTCCCGTATAGGGTTTGTTCGCGAGGAGCAGTGCGTAGGCCGGTGCCTTGCGGTCGAGCAGCGTGCCGATGGCGCGCGAGCCGTCCTGTTTCTTCAGCGAAGTGGTAACGCGTACGAAGTCGTCGCCATTGCGCGCGAATACGGTGGCGACCGCGCCGCTGCGTTCGAGAAACAGATCGGGGATGGAAAAGTCCAGGTTCAGGACTTTGTCGCCCGCCTTGATGGTCGGCGTGGCGACACCGCCGATATCGACTTTCTGGGTCTCGTCGAGCGTGTATTCGGTGGGCAGGAAACTCGCGAACAGCGACATCGAGCGGTCGACCTCGTTCGATAAGGCCTTGTCGAACAACTTGATCATCGCGGCGATCGAGCGGTCTTTATCGGCGATGCGTTCGAGCACCTGGTCGCTGATCTGCTTGCCGGCGGTGCGGGTGAGCGCCCAAGTGAACGCGGCGAAGATCAACGCGACCAGCACGCACGACAGGATAGCGAGCCGCGCGCCAACGCTGGCACGGCGCAAAGAGAGAAATTCCATGGGCGGTTGCGGAGTAAAGAAGCACAAGCGGAATGCCTGGTCCATGCATAGGCATGACCGGCATCGATGGCTGGTTTACGGCCGCTGCGTCCGCCTTCTTTAAAAATTCGAAAGTAGTTCGTAATAACCGTACGGCGCACAGGGTATTTAGGCTCGTACTCGCTTAGCGTGCCGAACCATCCTGCGCACCGCGCCACGTGCGCAGCAGCAGCGCATTGGTGACTACGCTGACGCTCGAAAACGCCATTGCCGCGCCGGCCAGCATCGGGTTCAGCAGGCCGAAGGCGGCCAGCGGAATGCCGATCAGGTTATAGACGAAGGCCCAGAACAGGTTCTGCTGGATCTTGCGCCAGGTCCTGCGTGAGATGTCGATGGCGTCGGCCACCAGCGCCGGATCGCCGCGCATCAGCGTGATGCCGGCTGCATGCATGGCGACGTCGGTGCCGGTCGCCATGGCAATGCCGATGTCGGCGGCGGCGAGCGCGGGCGCGTCGTTGATGCCGTCGCCGGCCATCGCGACAATGCCGGCGCTGCGAATTTTCAGGTCGCGGATAACGCGGGCTTTGTCGTCGGGCAGCACTTCCGCGTGGAATTCGTCGATGCCGAGCGCCTTGGCGACGCTCGCCGCGCTGCCGCGGTTGTCGCCGGTGACCAGCACGCTCGTGATGCCCATGCGTGCCAGCCGTTCGATGGCTGCGCGCGCCGTCGGTTTGACGGTGTCGCCGAACGCGATCAATGCCAGAGCCGCGGGCGCTTGCGGATCGCGCTGCATGAGCCAGGAGACGGTGTTGCCGGCGGCTTCGAGTTCGTGAGCCCGCGCGGCAAGTTCAGGCGGCAATTCGATGCCGAGTTCGTTGAGCCAGCGTCCGCTGCCCAGCGCGAGCGTGCGGCCGTCGACTTCCGCTTCGACGCCGCGGCCCGCGACCGCGCGTGCGGCGCTGGCGTGCAGCGCGCGCGTCTGCGTGGGAGCCGCAACGGTGTCGCCAATCGCCGCGGGCATGTCGGCGGGCTGCGTCGCAGCTGCTTCATAGGCTTTGACCACCGCGCGAGCCAGCGGATGATCGCTGTTGCGCTGAACCGCTGCCGCAAGCTCCAGCGCCTCTACGCGGCTGATGTCGCCAATCGGCTCGAACGCGGTGACGGACGGCTGGCCGAGCGTCAGCGTGCCGGTTTTGTCGAACGCGACAATCGTCACCCGATGCGCGGTTTCCAGTGCCTCGGCGTCTTTGATCAGCACGCCGCGCCGCGCCGCGACGCCGGTGCCGGCCATGATGGCCGCCGGCGTGGCCAGTCCGAGCGCGCACGGGCACGCGATCACCAGCACGGCAACCGCATTCAGAATCGCGGTTTCGCCGTCCGCGCCGGCGATCAGCCAGCCCACCAATGTGAGCGCGGCAATCGCCAGGATCGCCGGCACGAAGATTTCGCTGACCCGATCGACCAGCCGCTGGATCGGCGCCTTCTCGGCCTGCGCGCTTTCCACGAGGCGGATAATGCGCGCAAGCGTGGTTTCCGCGCCGATCGCCGTGGTCGTCACGGCAATCGCGCCTTCACCGTTGATCGAGCCGGCAGTGACCGGGTCGGCCACCTGCTTCGGCACCGGCAGGCTTTCGCCGGTGATCAGGGATTCGTCGATATGCGTGCGGCCTTCGAGCACCGCGCCGTCGACCGGCACGCGCTCGCCAGGACGCACGAGCACCACCGTGCCGACCCGCACTTGCGCGAGCGGCACGTCGCGCTCGTCGGCGCCGACACGAATGCGCGCGCGATCGGGGCGCAGCGCGTTGAGGGCGCGGATGGCGTCGGTCGTCTGGCGTTTGGCGCGTGCTTCGAGCCACTTGCCGAAGCGCACCAGCGTAATCACGACCGCCGACGCTTCGAAATACAGATGCATCATGTCGCCGGGATGGGTCGCCAGTTCGTAGACGCTGATGCCATACGCCGCCGATGTGCCGAGTGCCACCAGCAAGTCCATGTTGCCCGCGCCGGCCCGCACCGCTCGATAGGCCGCGCGATAGAAGCGTGCGCCGAACACGAACTGCACGATCGAGGCGAGCGCGAATTGCAGCCAGGGCGACAGCATTGCGTGGAAACCGAACCATTCGCCAGCCATCGGCACGGCCAGAGGCAGCGTCAGCGCGGCGGAGGCGAGCACGGCGGCCAACTCGCGGCGGGTTTGATCGAGCTTGCGGTCGGCGGACGCGGCCTCGTCGGCGGCGGTGGAGGTATCCGGCGGTGCGCTCAACGTCGCTTCGTAGCCCGCTTTCCTGACGGCGGCGATCAGCGCGTCCGGGCCGGCGGCTGCGCCGTCCAGATCGACAGTCGCGGTTTCAGTCGCCAGATTCACCGACGCGCTCACGACGCCCGGCACTTTGGCGAGCGCCTTTTCGACGCGCATCGCGCACGAGGCGCAAGTCATGCCGCCGATGTCGAGTTCGGTGGTGTGGGCGGAAGCGTCGGCGGCATCCGCGGGGCGCCGGGCGGTGGCAAGTTCGGTCATGGTAGGCAAGGCTCGTGGCGGCATCAGGCCGCATCATGAGGCCAGTATTGACCTTCCCATAATGGGAAGGTCAAGGACGAATTGCAGTGCGTGCTTTAACCGCGCCGGTATGGCGCTGATTCATCGCGGAAACGTCCGCTCAGAAGGCGGGCGGCGCGTCCAGCATGGCTTGGCCGACCGCCTGCTGTTCGTCGCTTGAGCGCGCCAGCAGGGTGTCGGCCGCGCCGCGACGGTCGGCCGCCGCCTTGTTCTGACCGAGTTTCCACTTGCCGACGAGGCGCGTCACCTCGATTTCGATGCCGACGATCGCACCGAGCATCTGCGCGATGAAGTCGGCGGGAGCGTCGCCCATTTTCCACGGCACCGGTTCGCCGGCTTCCATCTTGCGGGTCAGGCGCGCGACGAGTCCGCGCACGAACGACTCGTCGTCGCGCACGACGATCCGGCCGTGCGCATGCACCACCATATAGTTATAAGTCGGCACCTGCCGATGCGCCTCGTGCTTGCTCGGATACCAGTTCGGCGAGATGTAGGCGGCCGGGCCCTGAAAGATCACGAGCGCTTCCGGGTTCGCCGCGGCTTCCTGCCACACGGGATTGGCGCGGGCGACGTGAGCGCGGAGGATGCCGTGCGTCTCACCCGTCGCCGCATCGGACTGGCTCCCCGCAGCGGGCGCTTCGAATTCGAACGGCAAATGATTCGCGTCGAGTCCGGTCGGTCCGTGGGTAATCAACGCGCCGAAAGGCTGCTCGGCGATCAGGCGGTGGAGAACCTCTGAACGGTTCTCTTCGAAATGGGCAGGCATGTACATGAAGCGCTCCGGATACGAGGGGGCGAAAGAGCAGCGATGAAAGTCGCCCGAGGCTTCGACGCCCGGGCGGATGTAATAAAAAAACGTCAACGGTACTGCAAAAAGGACTGTATGCGCGCGCGAACCGGCGCTATTGCTGCCTTTGCGCTTGCCTGGTGACCAAGGATACGATACAACCCGGTGTTGTCGGCATCGCGAACCGCGGACTGGATGCGTTGGGCTTTCGGAGGCCGCGCAAGCAGGGTTCGTCGCGCACCGGCGTCTCCCTTAGGACCACACGTTCCGCCACCTGAACGAATGATAAAAAATCGCCGAGAGCTGTACTCGAGTCATTGGACCTGCGCATCGCTCGCAGGCCTCGTATTTCTGGCGGGTTGCGCGTCGACTCACACCGCGACGCAGAAATCCACCGGTTGGATCAAGGACGAAGTCGCCGATTCGTACGTATTCGGCTATCCATTGGTACTGATGGGTGTCGCGCGCGACGCGGCGGTCGGCACCGATCCGGGCCGCGCGCCGCTCAATACCCTGCGCCACGCTCAGGCATTGCCGCCGATCGGCGCAGCCAATCCGATGCAGCCGAGCCTCGATACGTTCGATTCGACCGGCTGGCTGGACCTCGGCAGTGAACCGGTGATCGTGGCGCTGCCCGACTCGCACGGCCGCTACGTGGATGCCCGCGTGCTCGACATGTGGACTAACGTGGTCTGGTCGACCAGCTCGCAGTTCGCCACTCGTGCGGCTGGCATCAAGCCGCAGGCGATCGCCTTCGTCGGCCCGGGCTGGCAGGGCGAGTTGCCCAAAGGCGTGAAGCGGGTCGACGTGCCGACTCGCAATGCATGGGTGAGCGTGCGTATCCAGTCGAACGGCACACGTGATCTGACGGCAGTCCGCAAGCTGCAGCGCGCCATTCGCGTCGCGCCGCTGAGCGTCTACGCGGGCGACACGCGTTCTGCCTCCATCGCACCCGCGCGCAGCAATGCCGCCGATGCCGGCGTGCCTGCTTCCGGCACGCCGGCCGCGCAAGTCGCCGCGCTCGATGCCAATGGGTTCTTCAACCGGCTCGCGCAGGCCTTGCCCGACAATCCGCCGACGCCGGCCGATCCGCACGCGCTCAAATTCCTTTCCGACCTCGGCGTGACGCCCGGCGAGCCGGTCAAGCTGCCGAATGCGCCAGAAGCCATTACGGCGGGTCTTGCCGACGGTCATGAGCGCGTCGTCACGCCGCCGTCCAATCTGCTGAACGGCAACGGCTGGAGCTGGTTCGGCGACGGCGTGGGCACCTACGGTCCCGACTACGCGCTGCGCGCCTATGCCGCATACGCGCAACCGGGTATCGGCACGAAAGACGACGAAGTTCGCGCGGTCGTCACCCAGGACAGCGACGGTCGTGCGCTCAACGGCGCAAACCGCTACGTGATCCACTTCGCGCCGAATCAGTTGCCGCCGGTGCGCGGCTTCTGGTCGATCACCGCCTACACGAAGGACGGCGCGTTGGGCGAAAGCGCGCCGGCGCGTCTCGCGGTCGGCGACCGCAATGGCGCGCGCCGCAATCGCGATGGCTCGCTCGACGTGACCGTGTCGTCCGCTCGCAGCAAGAGCGGCAACTGGCTGCCGGCGCCGCGCGCCGATCTGCAACTCGTGCTGCGTCTGTACGCGCCCAAGGCGCAAGCCACCGACGGCAGTTGGCAACCGCCGGCCGTCGTGCGTCAGTGATAGCAGCGTGTCCGTGACGTGACAGCCGTGCTTCAATAGCGGCCGGCTAGAGACGACCCGCGGACTACTCGCTAACAACCCGCTAACGCATCGAGCAAAGCATGTCCGCCAATTCACCGCGGCGGACATGCGGCGCTATCGCGCAGGGGAATGTGTAAGCCTCGCCTTACATTTATATCCCGCGAAACATTCAAGACTTATACTGCCGCTTGCGGGATTTTCGTTTTCGCGGCGGGCTTGCCGCCGCACTACCCAAGACCGAGCATGGCAAGCCTTAATAAAGCATCACTAGCATCGTCCATGCAGACCGTGCGCGATGTCGCGCAGTCACGCCGCACCCGGCGTGTCATTACCGGCCTGCTGATCGTCCTCGTATTGTTCGGTCTGCTGGGCTTCTTTGCTGCACCGCCGCTGATTCGCCACATTGCCGAGCAGCAGCTCAGCAAACAACTGGACCGTCCCGCCACCATCGGCCGCATTGCGCTCAATCCGTATACGCTCCGGCTCGAAGCCGATCGCGTGCATATCGGCGAGCGCGGCGGCGCGGGCGACTTCGTGGATATTTCGCGGCTCATCGTGCAGCCGTCATGGAGTTCGCTGTTTCGCGCGGCACCGATCATCGACGAAGTGCAGCTCGATTCGCCGCGCTTCCATATTGTTCGTTACGACGCGCAGCGTTTCAATTTCACGGACCTGATCGAGAAATTCTCGAAGCAGCCGGCCAAGCCGGATAGCAAACCGACGCTATTTTCCGTATCGAATATTCGCCTCGAAAACGGCCAGATCACATTCGACGACAAACTCCTCGGCGCCACGCACGTAATCGATCAATGGAAGCTCGGCATTCCGTTCATCGCTACGCTGCCTTCGAAAACCGATATCTTCGTCGAGCCGCTGCTGCGGGCGCGCATCGACGGCAGTCCGCTTGCCATCGACGGTAAGACCAAGCCGTTTGCCGCGTCGCGTGAGTCCGAGGTGTCGTTGCGCTTCGACGGGCTCGATGTGCCGCGTCTCATCTCCTACGTGCCGACCAAACTGCCGGTGATCGTGCAGTCCGGCAAACTGTCCACTGATCTCAAGCTCAACTTCGTGGTCTCCAACGACGCGCCTTCGCTGCGCGTGGCGGGCACCGTGGATATGAACGACGTGGGCGTGCAGGATCAAAGCAAGGCGCCGTTCTTCGCGGCGCGCGCCGTGCATGTGGCCGCCGCCACGCTGGAGCCGTTCAAGAGCCTTTATCACTTGGACGAGATCCGTATCGACGCGCCCACCGCCAATCTCGCGCGTGATAAAGACGGCGTGCTGAGCGTCGAGAAGATGTTCGCGCCGGAACCGGCTGCTGCTGCCGCACAACCGGCCGCAAGCGCGCCGCTTGCCGCATCCGCCGCCAATGCCGCCGCCGCGAAGGCCGCGCCGCCACTGGACCTGGCGATCAAGCGCTTCGTGCTCAATGACGGCACCGTCAATGTTCGCGACAACGCCGCCTCGCGTCCCGTCGATGTCGGTATGCAAAAGCTGGCCGTGACGCTGACCGATTTTTCGACGCTCGCCACCGCACCCGCTCATTACACGCTCAATACCGATTTCAAGGACAGCGGTGGATCCCTTGGTGTGGCCGGCGCGTTCGGCTTCGTGGCGAAAACGGCGAGCGCGAAGCTCGACCTGAAGGCGTTGAACCTGCCCAGGTTGCAACCGTACCTCGACACCGCGACCGCGGCGCAAGTCATGGACGGCACGCTCTCCGCCACGGCCAATATCGGCGCGAACTGGTCGAAGTTGCCGGCGGCCGTGATGGTCACCGACACACAGGTGAACCTGCAGTCGCTGAAGCTCGCGGCGCGCGGCAGCAAGGATCCGGTGATTGCGCTCACGCAAGGCAGCGTAAAGGTCAAGCAGGTGGATGTGACGGCGCGCACCGCCGAAGTGACCAGCATCGACACGACCGGGCTAGCGGTCGATGCCCAGCGTCTGAAAGACGGCAGCATCAACCTCGCCGCGCTTGGCGGACAGCACGAAGCCACGCCGGAGCGCACCGCGATCCATGCGGTCAAGAAGGCGCACGCGGAAGGGCCCGCGTGGCGTTACAAGATCGGCGAGTTGAGCCTGAAGGACGCCACCGCCAATTTCACGGACAACACCACGCCGCAGCCGGTGAAACTGAACATCACGCCGCTGCAACTGAAGGTGCAGAACATCAGCGACGACCTGAGCCGTCCGCTGCCGGTCGATCTGCAGGCCACGCTGAACAAGAAGGGCACGCTGGGCGTCAAGGGTGACGTGACGGCGACGCCGCTCAAGGTGGCCGTCAAAGTGAATGCCAACCGGCTCGACGCGGCGGCCTTCGAACCGTACTTCGGCAGCAAGCTGAATGCGGTGATCGCGAGCGCGCTGCTCAATGCGGACGGCGATCTCGCGTTGAGCCAGGCGAAGTCGCTGAAGGCGACCTATCGCGGCGACATGGCGCTCGTCGAAGTGCGCATGCTAGACAAGGCGACCTCGGATCCATTCGCGGGATGGGGCTCGCTCGCGTTGTCCAACCTGAAAGCCGATTACGACGAGCATGGCACCGTGGTCGACGCGGGCCGCGTCACGTTCACGAAGTTCTATGGTCGCGTGCTGCTCGACGCGCAGGGCAAGCTCAACCTCAAGGACGTCGTCGCGCGCGAATCCGGCGCCGCGCAATCGCTGACGCGTGACAAGAGCGGCGCCGAACCCGTGCCGCTGACGCCGCAAGCGGCTTCGACGGTGGCGGCCGCATCCGCACCGCCGCCGGCGTCGGCCGCAAACGCCACGGTCACGGCTGCTACGCCGCCGCAAAGCCCGGTCAAGCTGCACTTCGGCCAACTGGTTCTGCAACAGGGCCGCGTGACGTACACGGACAATTTCATCAAGCCGAATTTCACGGCGAACCTGGTCGGCATTCAGGGCACCGTCGGCGCGTTCGGCACGCAATCCACCACATCCGCGCCGGTCGACATCGCCGCGAAACTGGCCGCCAACGGTCCGCTGTCGATTCGCGGCACGGTCAATCCGCTGATTGCGAAACCGGCGCTCGATCTCACGGCGGTCGCGCACGATATCGAGCTGACCAATCTCACGCCGTATTCGGCGAAATACGCCGGTTATCCGATCACCAAGGGCAAGCTGAATGTCGATCTGCACTACCAGCTCGAAAACGATCAACTGAACGCGAACAATCACATTTTCATCGATCAACTCACGTTCGGCGATCACGTCGACAACAATACGGCGACCAAACTGCCCGTGCGTCTAGCGATCTCGCTTCTGAAGAACTCGCGCGGCGAAATCGACGTGAACCTGCCGGTGTCCGGCTCGCTGTCGAATCCGGAATTCAGCATTGGCGGCCTGATCTGGCATGCGGTGCTCAATCTGCTCGAAAAAGCGGTGACTGCGCCGTTCTCTCTGATCGCCAATGCGTTCGGCGGCAAGGGCGAGGAGTTGGGTTATGTCGAGTTCGAGCCGGGCTCGGCGAAACTCACGGACGCCGACACCCAGAAGCTCGACACGATCGTGAAGGCGTTGAGCGACAAGCCGTCGATTCGCATGGACCTGATCGGCCGCGTCGATCCGGCTGTGGACGAACCCGCGTTGCGCACCGGCTATGTGGACCGCCTCGTCAAGCAGCAAAAGATCAAGGACGTGGTGGGCAATGGCGAGAGCGTCGATCTCTCGACCGTCACCGTTGATCCGAAGGAGTACGACAAGTACCTGAGCAAGGCCTACAAATCGGCGGACTTCAAGAAACCGCGTAACTTTGTCGGCCTGACCAAGAGCTTGCCGGACGACGACATGAAGAGCGCGCTCGCCGCCAACGCACCGATCGATGACGCCAGCCTGCGCCAGCTCGCGCAACAGCGGGCGCAGAGCGTGCAGCAGTATCTGGACGGCAAGATCGACAGCAGCCGCGTGTTCATCGTCGCGCCGAAGCTGACCGCGGACGGCATCAAGGACAAGGGCGCGACGACGCGAGTCGACTTCGGCCTGAAGTGAGCGAACTCAGACCTGGCGCTCAAGCGGCGCGCGTCGGCGTCTTCAATGCGGTTTGCTCGATGACGCGCGCAAGGGTGTCGAACGCGGGACCAATCTTGTCGTTCGGCACACAGGCATAGCCGAGAAGCAGTCCGCGCCGCGCGGGCGGGTCGCTGCTGTAGTAGCTCGCGAGCGGGCGCACGATCACGCCGGCGTCGAAAGCGGCGGCCGTCACCGCGCGATCGTTCGCGTGATCCGGCAGGCCGAGCACCAGATGCAGCCCGGCTTCATCGCCCATTACCGGCAACTCGGTGCCGAAACGCGCGGTAATCGCGTCGATCAGAATCTGCCGGCGCTCGCCGTATAGCGCACGCATGCGCCGAACGTGCGAGGTGAGGTGGCCGTCCATGATGAAGTCGGTCATCACCGCTTGCTGCATCAACTGACCTTCGCGGTATAACTCGGCCACGCCCGTGCGGAACGTGTCCACCAGATGCTCCGGCGCGATCATGTAGCCGATCCGCAGGCCTGGAAACAGCATCTTCCCCAGACTGCCGACGTAGATCACCTGGCCGGCATCGTCGAGTCCTTGCAGCGAGGCGAGCGGACGGCTGCCGTAGCGGAACTCGCTGTCGTAATCGTCCTCGATGATCCACACGTTGTGCTGGCGCGCGTATTCGAGCAGCGTGCGGCGGCGCGCGAGGCTCATCACCATGCCGAGCGGATATTGATGCGACGGCGTGACGAGTGCGAGGCGCGGCGGCTGTTGCAAATCCTGTTCGCGCGGATTCAGACCTTCGTCATCCACCGGCACCGGCACAAGGGTAATCCCCGATGACTGCAGCACACTACGCGCGCCCCAATAGCAGGGTTCTTCGACCCACGCGCGGTCGCCGACATCGGTCAACAGGCGCACAGCCAGATCGATCGATTGATGAATGCCGGTGGTGATGATGATCTGATCCGGCGTGCAATTCACCGAGCGCGCGACGCGCAGGTAATCCGACAATGCCCGCCGCAATGGCCGGTAGCCGCCGCCGGGCGCGTAGGTCAGCAGATCGGGATTGGCCTCCTTCCACAAACGCGCCTGCAAGCGGCTCCACGTGCGCGCTGGAAATTCCGCGACGTCGGGCACACCCGGCATGAACGCGCCCCATTGTTTGGCGGACACGCCGGCTTTATCGATCAGGCGCCGTCCGCGAGTCGACAGGTCGCCCAGATCGCGCTTCGGCGGCTTCGGGGTTTCCGTGGCCGTACTGCTGCCTGCCTTGTCGACGCTCGCCACCGCCGGCTTCTTGCGCGTATTCACGGCTGCCGTGTCCGGCCTCGTGTCGGCGACGTAAGTGCCGCTGCCGGTGGTCGAGATCACGTAGCCCTCAGCGGTCAACTGATCGTAGACGTGCAGGACCGTGTTGCGCGCAATGCCGAGGTCTTCGGCGAGCGTGCGCGAACTGGGCAGTTTGGTGCCCGGCGGCAACTGGCCGGTCAGAATGGCTTGCTGCATGAGCCGCAACGTCTGCCTGTAGACCGGTTCGGCGGCCGTGCGGTCGAGCCTCGCGGCCAGCCAATCCGACAAGATCACGGTGTCCAAGTGGTTCTATCCGGAATAATGAAATGGTTCCATATTGTAGAACCGTAACGGTCTATAGTGAGCCACGCAATGGATGCAATCCCGCTGCTTTGCGGGGGAGCCAGCCGGACCGCAGAGGAGACTTAACCGATGAAAACCGATGACGTGATCGTCAGCTTTCGGGGTGTGCGCAAGACGTACGACGGCGAAACGCTGGTCGTCAAACAACTTGATCTGGATATCTATCAGGGCGAATTTCTGACCCTGCTCGGGCCGTCCGGATCCGGGAAAACCACCTGCCTGATGATGCTGGCGGGTTTTGAGTTTCCCACCGGCGGCGAGATCTGGCTGGACGGCACGCTGCTCAACACAGTGCCACCGCATAAGCGCAACATTGGCATGGTGTTTCAGAACTATGCGTTGTTTCCGCATCTGACAGTCGAACAGAACGTTGCCTATCCATTGACCGTGCGCAAGATTTCGGCGCAGGAGCGCGCGGAACGCACCCATAACGCGTTGAAGATGGTGCGCATGGAGAGCTTCGCAAAGCGCTATCCGGCGCAACTTTCAGGCGGACAACAGCAGCGCATCGCGCTCGCCCGCGCGCTGGTGTTCGAACCGAAGCTCGTGCTGATGGACGAGCCGCTCGGCGCGCTGGACAAACAGTTGCGCGAACACATGCAGTACGAACTTAAATCATTGCACGAGAAACTCGGCGTGACGTTCGTGTACGTCACGCACGATCAGGGCGAGGCACTGACCATGTCCGACCGCGTCGCCGTGTTCGATAAAGGCATCGTGCAGCAACTCGATACCGTCGATCGGCTGTACGAATCGCCATGCAATGAGTTCGTGGCGAACTTCATCGGCGACAGCAACAAGCTGCGCGGCACGATCGCGAATGTCGAGGGTGAGTTCTGCGAATTCCGTCTGAGCGACGGCACGCGGCTCACCGGTCGCAATATCGGCGGCGCGCGGGCGGGTACGCCGGCGGTCGCGTGTATTCGCCCCGAGCGCATGAAGCTCGCCAACGGCCTGTCACGGCCAGGCGCCAATGCGCTGGCCGGCGAGGCACGCGGGCTGATCTATTTCGGCGACCACGTGCGCATGCGCTGTGGTTTGCATGAACAGGACGAGTGCTTCGTCAAGGTGCCGCTCGGCACCGACGCGCTCGACACCTTCGCGCCCGGCGCGCCGGTCGCACTGGAGTTCGCACCCGAGCATCTGCGGGTATTCGCAGGGGCGTGAATGCGCCGGATACGCACTGTGTTCGACGCGGGCAGGTCAGATCAGGCAGCACATAACAAAGTCGCACTGTATTGAGCTGGAAGCACACCACCAAAGGAGAGCAACACACCATGAGCAAGATCGGGAAATCGCGCTGCGCCATCGCTGTCGGTGCTGTGGCGCTCGCGCTGGGCGCCGCGCAAGTCAATGCGGCCGAATTGACGGTCGTCAATTTCGGCGGCGCGAATGGCGACGCGCAAAAGGTCGCCTTCAACCAGCCGTTCGAAAAGGAGACCAGCAATAAAGTCACCGCTGTCGAATACAACGGTGAGCAGGCCAAAGTGAAAGCGATGGTCGAAGCCAAGCATGTGAACTGGGATGTGGTGGAAGTCGAATCGGGCGATATCGGCCGCGGCTGTGATGAAGGGCTGTACGAGAAACTCGACTGGTCGAAGATCGGCAAGAAGTCCGATCTGATTCCCGAAGCACCGCAAACCTGCGGCGTGGGCTTCTTCGTGTGGTCGACGGCGCTCGCGTACAACGCCGACAAACTGAAAACGGCGCCGACCGGCTGGGCCGATTTCTGGGACGTCAAGAAATTCCCGGGCAAGCGCGCGATGCGCAAGGGCGCGCGCTATAACCTCGAATTCGCGTTGATGGCCGACGGCGTGCCGCCGAAGGAAGTCTACAAGGTGCTCGCCACCAAGGCAGGCCAGGACCGCGCGTTCAAGAAGCTCGACGAACTGAAGCCGAACATTCAGTGGTGGGAAGCAGGCGCGCAGCCGCCGCAATTCCTCGTGGCGGGCGACGTGGTGATGTCCACCGCGTATAACGGCCGGATCGATGCGGCGCAGAAGGAAGGCAAGAACCTGAAGGTGGTGTGGAACGGCAGCATCTACGACCTCGACTACTGGGCGATTCCGAAGGGCACGCCGAACAAGGCGCTGGCCGAGAAGTACATCGCCTATTCGATTTCGTCGAAGCCGCAACAGGACTACGCGCACAACATTGCGTACGGTCCGGTGAACGTGACGGCTATCAAGGCGCTCGATGCGAAGACGCTCTCCAATCTGCCGAACTCGCCGGCTAACGGCAAGAACGCGGTGCTGCAGAACCTCGCGTTCTGGACCGATCATGGCGATGAACTGGAGCAACGCTTTTCGTCGTGGGCTTCGAAGTAGGGAGTGGGTGTGAAGGCGCGGGTTGACTTGGGGTGAACCCGCGCTGGGTTGTTGTAGTGAACGCATGGGGCAGGAGTAAGCGCTGAAGCGCTAACTCCCGCCGACAAAGGAGACGGGTTTGACCTCGATGACCATTGCTGCCGATTCGACGCCTGAATCAAGTGGCCGGCTCAAGCGCGAGCTGAAGGCCGCGGAATCCAGAAAGCGGGCCATGGCCCTGCTGCTGATCGCGCCGCTCGCGATCTTTCTGCTGCTGATCTTTGTCGTGCCAATCGGCGCGCTGCTCACGCGTGCCGCGCAGAATCCCGAAGTGGTCAACGCGCTGCCGCATACCCTCGCGGCGTTGAGCGCCTGGGATCGCAAGAGCACGCCACCAGACGCCGCCTATACTGCCCTGGCCGTCGACCTTGCCGCAGTCGCCGACAGCGACGGCATGGGCGCACTCGCGCGACGCCTGAACGTCGAGATTCCGGGTTATCGCTCGCTGATCGCCAAATCCGCGCACGCCATGCCGTTCGCCGACGACAACAGCAAACCCTTGCAGCTGACGCCCGCCCAGGTCCACGCCAAATTCGTCGAACTGGACGAACGCTGGAACGACATTACGTACTGGCAAGCGATAGCCAAAAACGCCGGCGCGTATTCGCCGTTCTATTTGCTTGCTTCACTGGATCACAAACAGGACGCGTTCGGCCACATCATCCCGACCGATCCCGATCAACAGATCTATCTCGCCGTGTTCAGCCGCACCTTTGTTATCGGCGCCGCGGTAACGGTCTTCGCGCTGCTGCTCGGCTACCCGCTTGCATACTGGATTTCCACGCTACCCGAACGTCGCGCGAATCTGGTGATGATTCTCGTGCTGATTCCGTTCTGGACCTCGATCCTCGTGCGCGTGGCGGCATGGATCGTGATTCTGCAAAGCGAGGGGCTGGTGAACAAAGCGTTGATCGGCAGCGGACTGTTGCATGACCCGCTGTCGCTGCTGTTCAACCGCACCGGCGTCTACATTTCGATGACGCATATTCTGCTGCCGTTCATGATCCTGCCGCTCTATAGCGTAATGAAGTCGATCCCGCCGACCTATCAGCGCGCCGCGGTCTCGCTCGGCAGCCATCCGTTCGCCGCATTCTGGCGCGTGTATGTGCCCCAGACTTATCCGGGCATCGGCGCGGGTGCGCTGCTGGTCTTCATTCTGGCAATCGGCTACTACATCACGCCGGCCTTGCTCGGCGGACCGAACGATCAGATGGTCAGCTACTACGTCGCGTACTACACCAACGTGACGATCAACTGGGGCATGGCGTGCGCGCTCGGCGGTCTGCTGCTCGCCGCGACACTCGTGCTGTATGTCATTTACGGGCGCTTCACGCGTTCGTCACTGAGCCTCGGCTGAACGGAGCTTATTGCGATGAAACTTGCCAAGCCATTGTTCGCGCCGCATACGTCATGGGTCGAGCGCGTCTGGTATTTCGCGCTGCGCGGTCTCGCCGTGCTGACGTTGCTGTATCTCATCTTGCCCGTGCTGGCGATCGTGCCACTCTCGTTTTCGTCGAGCACGTTCCTGGTGTATCCGATTCCGGGCTGGTCGCTGCGCTGGTATCAGAACCTGATCGCATCCGATGAATGGCGCATGGCCGCCAAGAACAGCTTTATCGTCGCGCCCTCGGCGACGGTGGTCGCAACCGTGCTCGGCACGCTCGCGGCAATCGGACTGACCAAAGCGAATTTTCGCGGCAAAGGCTTGCTCATGGCGATCCTGATCTCGCCGATGATCGTGCCGGTGGTGGTGGTCGGCGTGGGCATGTATCTGTTCTTTGCGCCGCTCGGGCTGGCCAATACGTACATCGGGCTGATTCTCGCGCATGCGTCGCTCGGTGTGCCCTTTGTCGTGACGACGGTCGCGGCGACGTTGCAGGGGTTCAATTACAACCTGGTGCGGGCGAGTTTGTCGCTGGGCGCGAATCCGTTGAAGACGTTTTTCCGCATCACGTTGCCTGTGATCGCGCCGGGCGTGATTTCGGGTGCACTGTTCGCATTCGCGACTTCATTCGACGAAGTCGTCGTGACACTGTTTCTTGCGGGCGCGGATCAGACTACGTTGCCCCGTCAGATGTTCACCGGCATTCGGGAAAATATCAGCCCGACTATCGCGGCGCTGGCGACAATTCTGATTGTGTTCTCGACCAGCCTGTTGCTGGCGCTCGAGTGGCTGCGTGGGCGAAACGCAGCACGGGCGGTCAAGGCCTGAATGCAATGCGAACGGCAACGCGTTGTTGTTCGCATCGCATGATGCGCAACAAATTTCAGACGATATTCTAAGATTGTTCCCATTCCCTGCGTATCAGCGTCTCTTCATACTCGTAGCCGTCGATAAGAAGATGCGCTCGTCGCAGAGAATCAATGAAACACCAGCTAACGGTGCTTGTGTGCGCGCTGGCCTTGACAGCCTGCGCGGACCACGCCGCGCGTGAACGGCTCGGCATCCAGGATGCCACGTTGCTGCAAACCGGCTTCGGCGCCACGCAAGACGAAGCCGCAGGCGCGGTCAACGCGCAATGGGTCAGCACCTACGCACCCATCGCAAGCAGTAGTGCGGCGCTGACCAGTCTGCAAGCGCGGCTCGATCGGTTGCCGGGCGACAAGAACGGCTATTTTCACGCCAAGGCGCAATGCTGGATCACTGCCGCCCAACAGGCGCACCAAGCTAACGACCACTGGGGCTTCGTCGAAGAAGCGATCGGCCAGGCGGCCACGATCACGCTCAGTCTGGAGAATGGCACGCCGTTATCCGCAGCCAATCCCGCCCTGCGCACGGTGTCCACGGTGCGCCCCGATCTGTGGAAAATCGTCAATACCATCAAGTCGGATCCCGCCGTCGCTTCATGTCCGCCGGCGCAGCTGCCGCTCGCATGCGCTGAAGTCGAACTGATGCAAGCCGGGCATGACGCATGGCGCCGCAGCTTCACCAACGCCGAGAAGCGCTTGCCGGAGGTACAGGACAACTTGCGCCAATCGGCGCAACGGGCTCTGCAATGCGGGCAGCCAATACCAACCCCGCCAACGGCTGCTGCCTCTGCTGCAAAGTCGCCGCAAAAGATCACACTAAAGGCCGATTCGCTTTTCCGCTCCAACGGCGGCGAAGAAGCCGCCATCTTGCCTGCCGGCAAGCGCCAGCTTGATGACCTGGCGACCGACCTTAGAGCCGTTCCCGCTTTGCACGCGCTGAAAATCACCGGCTACGCCGACCGCCTCGGCGACAAGTCATACAACTTTGGCTTGTCGTTGCGACGTGCGCGCACGGTCGAGCGATATCTGCGAGCGCATGGCGTGAGCTTGCCGATGACCGCGCTGGGCAGAGGCAGTGCGGACCCGCTGGTCGATTGCCGGCAGACCCGGCGTGATGCCTTGAGGCGATGCCTCGCGCCCAATCGCCGCGTCGAGATCGAACTTGTCTCGGCGCGTTCCTAGTGCCCTTGCAGCTAACACGATCCTGCGTTCCGGCGTGCCAACAACAGCGCGCAGAAGGTCGATCGTTTCGACGAGTCCGTGTCGTACCACCATTCGCCACGGGCAATTGTGCCCGCACACATACGTGCGTTCTCAAGCTTGACGCTGACAACAATCGGCGTCGCAACGCGTGTTCAGAAGGATTAGGAGATATGTCAACTATTCTGGTTATCGATGACCATCCGGCGTTCCGTATGGTCATCAAAATGCAGCTCATGCAATTGCTCGGCGTGGAAGAAGTGATCGAGGCCGACAACGGCCAGACCGCCGTGGAGATGGCTCGGGTGCACACCCCGGAACTCGCCATACTGGATCTCGACATTCCGCGCATTAGTGGGCTCGATGTGATTCCCCGTCTCAGGCTCGTTCATCCACCCATTCGAGTGATGGTGTTGTCGGGCCACGACCCGGCCACGTTCGCGCCGCGCGCAATGCGCTCGGGCGTCCACGGTTTCGTCGGCAAGTCGCAGGAAATGAAAGAGATCATGCGCGGCGTGGAGGCGGTGCTGGCCGGCTATACCGTGTTCCCCGTGGCGGCCAACGGAGCCGGCATAGCGGCGGCCGCTGGTGCCGGCGGGGAAGAGCAAAGGATCGGACTGCTGTCGGATAAAGAACTCGTGATACTGCAGATGCTCTCGAAAGGCATGTCGAACAAGGCGATTGGAGATGCCTTGTTCATTAGCAACAAAACCGTCAGCAGCCACAAGACGCGCATCATGCAAAAGCTCAGTGTCAAATCGCTCGTTGAACTCATCGATCTGGCGCGGCGTTGCCGGATCGCCTCCGTGCAATGAAAGTCACTGGTGCGACAAACCAGGTCGTGCCTGCCGGCGACCCCTCCATGTTCCGGCAGAAAGCGCTGGAACTGGCGGGTGGCGACCAGGTCACCGCTCGGCGTCTGCTCGAAATGATCGCGCAGACCAATCGAACGACGCTCGCCGCGTTGCACGACAGTTTCAGGGCGGCTTCATGGGATAGCGTGGGCAGCGCGGCACATCGGATTGCGGGATCGGCGCGTATGCTCGAATGCCACGAGGGGATTACGCTGCTGACGCGACTGGAAGCGGCGGCGCGTAAGCGCGATATCGTGCTCGCAGCGGCACTGCTGCCACGCGTGGCCGACGCGCTTGGAGAGTTCGACACGTCGATCGGAAAAGCGCTGACCAGTACCGACTAGCCGGGATCCGGGAGCGCTTCTTCGCCAGGTTACGTTCAGTCGGCACCGCCTGAGCCAACCAGTAGAAAGCGTCCCCGAGTGCCGCTGGACACCGCTTGCACCAATGCCGGTCCGGGAGAAGACGAGGCGTCCCGATACCACCGGTATCGCGCGATCACTTTGGGCACGTAAGCCATGGTTTCCGCATACGGCGGTATCTGTCCGCCGTATTTTTGTACGGCACCTTCACCTGCGTTGTATGCCGCCAAGGCAAGTGGAAGGCCGCCGAACTGGCGCATCAGTTCTTTCAGATAGCGTGCTCCGGCCGCGATGTTCTGGCGCGGATCAAACAGATTGGACGCGCCGTGCTGCGCGCCCGTGGCGGGCATCAACTGCATGAGGCCTGTCGCGCCCCTGGGCGACACGGCTAGTGGATTGCCGCCGGACTCCACCTCGATGACCGCCATCAGCAGCGCGCTGTCGACATCGGCGGCGTGGGCGGCTTCGCTGATGATCGGCGAAAGCGCCATGACACGCGAAGCGGCCGAAGGGGAAGTTTGCCGCACCCCGTCGTTCCGTGCCACGCTGCCTGGCTGGATCACGACAGACTGCGAGCCGGCGTCGCCGGATGCCGCAACGGGTGCGATCGTTGCCGCGCGCGCCGGCAGCGCGATGGCATTTTCGCCGCGTGTCATTCCACCAATCATCATGACCACGCCAGTCGAACGACGTTCGCGCGCGGCGGTGGCGACGTCGGCGGCCTTGGCTCCGAGCGGCACATACGCACTCGCGGCGATCAGGCCGCCGAGCAGCAGTGCACGGCTCGGCGCCATGCGGCATCTCTTTGCCCTTGGGCCTCGCAACGCAGGTAGTTCGTCTTCAACGTGATGCGACATCAATTGCCTGTCGGGTTCGGAGCGTCGTTCAATGCGGATGCCCTAAGCGGCGACTGCATACGCACCATCGCCTCCGAATCGAGCGCGATCGGCCAGTGGCCGGTTGCGATACCGTCAGCGAGTTTGGTCTTGCAGAGATAGTCACCCTGTTGCGGATCGCCGTACGGATCCTGATTCACGTTGGCCGGTTCGCGAGTCAGAATGCCTCCCGCACCGATCGTGCCGATCACGTTGGTGGCGTAATAGATCACTTTGTTCACCACGGGCACGTACATGTTGTAGCAGTAATGCACATGAATTTTCAGCAGGTTGGCGTCCTGGATGTTCATGTGCGACGTTGCACCCGGTGGTACGGAGGAATCGCGATACATCAGCGAGTCGTTGGGTATCTCCGAATAGGTCGCCGCCTGGTCCGCATAGTAGCGCGGTCGCGAATAGTCCTGAATGGCCGCGGGAGTCGGGTTGAGCACGGTGATGCTGCTGAATCTGGCGGCGTCGGCTTGCGCGCTCGCGAGCGCCGCTGCGACGCCGTCGGCGCTTGCCTGATGCGCGTAAATGGGCGCTAGTCCGCGTGCGAGACCGCTGCGCATGGACTGCATCGAGCCGTGGTTGACCGCGCCTTCGCGCGCGGCCTCCAGAACGGCCACGTCCAGCGTCGACTTCGCCTGATAGAGCAGCACGAACTGCAGAATGCCAAAACAGACGAACAGCAGAGCGGGTGCGACGATGATGAATTCTGTCATCGACTGACCCGACTGCGTGGTCCTGCGTGCATTGCCGATCAGTCTCGTGTGGCGGCTCAGAATCCGCATCAAATTTAAAGATGGACGTTTCACGAGGTCGCCTCGAAAACAAGTGGGTCGCCGATAGCCAGTCCATGCCGGCGCGCCGAGTCGGCCGACATTTCCAGGATGTGGCTCGCGCGCAGGCTGAACACCATGCGCCGCTTGGGGACGCAGTGATGGATCGCGACCACGCGCTGCTGGCGGTCGAGAAACACCACGTCGATGGCAAAGCGCATGCCGAAGGTGTGGACCGATCCGCAACGATTGAGTAGCAGCGCCTCGCCGGACGCGAGCGCGGCGCGCCCCAGCAGACCGCGCATGCGTTCCCCCGCGGTCTCGGTGATCGACACTTCGATGCCGATGTCGCGTCCATTAACGAGAAGGCGGGCTGACTTCACAGCAAACCCTCCTGGACAAACTTCATCGCGATCGGGAATCCCAGCACAATGAACGTGATAGGAAAAATGAACGCCAGCAGCGGGAACACGAGTTTCACGGGTGCTTCCATCGCCTGTTTTTCGGCCCGCTGGAAGCGTTCCGAGCGGCGCTGTTCGGACTGGAAGCGCAACGACTTCGCGAGCCCTGAACCCATTCGTTCCGCTTGCACGACGGTGCCCACCAGATTCGTGACTTCCTTGATGCGCAACCGGTCGTCGAGTCGGCGCAGTGCTTCCATGCGGTTCAGGCCGGACTTGAGGTCACGCAGCACGTGTTCGAGCTCCCGGCGCAACGGACCTTCCGGGCCTTTTTCAACGGCCTTCTGAATTGCACCATTGATATTCAAGCCGGCTTCGACGGCGAGCGTCAGAAAGTCGAGATAGATCGGCAGATGTTTGAGAATCTGACCGACGCGACGGCGGCGCACGTCGCGCGTCCAGATGCGCGGATAGAAGTAGCCGAGGACGGCGACGGAAATCAGCACCAGCAGCGAGAACCAGCCTACCAATAGCATCAGCAACAGCGTAACGAGCGACGCCAGAACCGAAGCGATAATCGACAACGCGATGAACTGGCGCGCGTTCATCAGGAATGTGAGCGAGGTGAGCCGCAATTGCAGATCGGTCTTTTCCACCAGCTTTGCGCTGAACGAGTTGCCGAAATGGTGAACCACAAAATTGACGAGTGGCCACAGCGGACGAAGCGATTTCGGCAATGGGTCGAGGAAGATGCGGTCCTCTTCGGGCACGGCGCCGGCCAGGCCGTTGAGCGACTTGTAGCCGACGGCGATAAATACGATCAAGCCGAAGCTGACCATAAAGGCAATGAATAGCAGCATAGGTCACACGTCGATGTTGGTGATCTTGGTAATCCAGATGTAGCCGAGGAGCTCCATCACCCCGATGACCGCCAACGTGGCCCAGCCGACCGGCTCGTTGAAAAGCGGCGCCATGGCCTTGGCTTCCATGAAGCGCAATACCAGCATCAGGAAGAGCGGCAGACAGGTCATCACGATGCCTTGCATGCGGCCTTGCGATGTCAGTGCCCTGATCTTGCCTTCCATCTGCAGCTTCTCGCGCAAGGTGCGCGCAACGGACTCGAGCGCCTCAGCGAGATTGCCGCCCACTTCACGCGCGATCGTGACGGCCGCGGTCATCATCAGCAAGTCGGGAATCGGCATGCGCTTTTCGAGGTTGCGCATGGCGATGTCGAGATCGATGCCGAGACGGATTTCCCGCATCAACAGGTCGAATTCCTGGGAAATAGGCGGCGTCGTCTCGTAGACGACTGCCTCGAGCGCGGAGGGAAAGCTCGCGCCGGCACGCAGCGCGCCGGACATCATCAGCAGCGCATCTGGCAGCTGTTTTTCCAGCGCTTCGATCCGCTTCTTGCGCATGCGCTTGAAGTACTTCTTCGGCAGCATCATGGCGAGTGGCACCGACGCCAGCGCCAACAGGATGCTATGGCTGAACACCAAGACAATGGCCGGCAAGCCGACCATGACAACCATGCTCCACGTCGCGGCTTTCTGGCGGTTGACGAACACGAAGGCGTCGGCGAGCGACGACTCGATTTCGCCCGCCATCTGGCGAGAGCCGGCCCTGATAGTGGACGTGCCCATGCGCGAGAGCAGAAATATCAGGAACAGGGTGCTGAAGAACGCCAGCGCAAGAATAATGGGAAGGCTCATGACGAAGCGCTCATTCGGCGCGCGTGAAGATGTCGGTATTCACCGGGATGCGCCTGCGAATCAGCTCCTGATAGAAATCGGGCACATAGGCCGTGGGGACGAATTTGCCCTGAATCTTGCCGTGCTCGCTGAAACCTTCCTCCTTGAACACGAACACGTCTTGCAACGTGATGACGCCCGATTCCATGCCACTTACTTCGGTGACGTGCGTGACGCGGCGCGAGCCGCAGGAGAACCGCGACTGTTGCACGATGATGTCGACAGCGGAGCAGATCTGTTCGCGAATGGCCTGCACCGGAAGATCGAGACCCGCCATGAGCGTCATCACTTCGAGACGCGCAATACAGTCGCGCGGCGTGTTCGCGTGGGCGGTGGTGAGCGAACCGTCGTGGCCCGTGTTCATGGCCTGCAACATGTCCAGCGCTTCGCCGCCGCGGCACTCGCCGATCACGATCCGGTCCGGACGCATCCGCAGGCAGTTTTTCACCAGATCGCGTATCGGGACGGCGCCTTTGCCCTCCATGTTCGCGGGGCGCGCTTCGAGCGAGACGAGGTTCGGTTGCGAGAGTTGAAGTTCCGCGGCGTCTTCCACGGTGACGATGCGCTCGTCGTCGGGAATGTAGCTCGACAGCACGTTCAGCAAGGTGGTCTTGCCCGAGCCCGTGCCGCCCGAAATGACAATGTTGGCGCCCTGCTTGACGGCCGTGTGCAGGAACTCCAGCATGCTGGCCGACATCGAGCCGAACCTGATCAGGTCTTCGCCGCCGAGTTTCTGCCTGGAGAACTTCCGGATCGTGATGCTGGGGCCTTTCAGCGCGAGCGGAGGAATCACGGCGTTGACCCGTGAGCCGTCGGCGAGCCGGGCGTCGACCATTGGCGAGCTTTCGTCGATACGGCGGCCGATAGGCGCGACGATCCGTTCGATTGCGCCGAGCACCGCGCGGTCGTCGGTGAAGATCACGGGCGAACGGGTGAGCTGGCCGTTCTGCTCGATGAAAATCTCGTCGTGGCAATTGACCATGATTTCCGACACCGTCGGATCGGCGATCAGTTCCTCAAGCGGCCCGAGTCCGATGATTTCATCGAACACACTCTTCTTCAGGTCGGCGAGCGGAATGTCCGCTGTCCGAAAGCTGGGGTCGTGATTCAGAATGTCGTCGAGCGCCGCGCCGACAGTCTTACGCAATTCGTCCTCTTCCATACGCGCAACATTCAGGCGACGCAGGTCGAGTGCCGCGATCACCTTCATGTGCGCCTGTTTGCGCAGTTCGATACCGAGCGGACTGTTGATCGGCGCAACCGGCAACGCCGCCGCGGCGGTCTTCTTCGCCTGGGCGGGTTGCATGCGCAGCGGGGCTTCGGCTGCGGGCTGCTTCGGCGTAGGTAGACTCTCGTGCCGCGCGGGCGTGGGTTGGCCGGCGGTCGCGACGTTGTGCGCATAAGAAGGCTGTGACGACGAAGACACCGGAGCCGTAACGGCAAACGAGGGCTCCCTATGCGCCAATGCATGAGCTTGCAGCGGCAACGGGGCTGGCGGCGCGCTCTGGTCGGCATGACCCGCCGCAACCGGCTGCTGCGCCTGTTGCCCTTGCTCAACCACTTGATGCGCTGGCGGCGTCGCGACCGCGGCACGAACGATCCTGATCGTCGTCACGCCGATTTCAATCTGATCCGCCTCGGTCAACGGGCCATAACGGGTGATCGGCGAACCGTTGACGAGCGTGGCCGCGATGCCGCCCTGGTCTTCGATGTAATAAGCGTTGTGTTCTCTGACGATGCGCGCCTGCAGCTTGCCGATCAGCATGCCCTTGACGATCACGTCGCAGCTCGCGTCCTTGCCGATCGTGCAACCCTGTTCGACCTGTAGTGCGCGAACGGGCGCATTTCGCGCGTGTACCTGAAGATTGAGCATGATGCTTCTCCGCGAAGTCCGTTCAGTTGTTCGACGTGCCGAGCACGCCGATTTGCTGCTGCGGCACCTTGCCGTTCGAAGCGGGTTGCACGGCGTCATGTGTCGGCACGGCTTGCGGATGCTGCTGCGTGTCGTTCAACATACGCAGCGCTTCGGCGACGCCGGCTGGCGGCATGCTGGCCGGCGGCTGTGGCGGCGGCAGTTGAGCCGGCGCGCTGGCGGCCTGTGTCTCGGCCTGTGTCTTGGCCGGAGCCTGAGCCGGGACTTGTTCCGTTGCCGGTGCTGGGATCTGCGACGAAATCCGGGCTGGTGTTTGACGTGACACCGGAACCTGCATCTGCGCTGGACCTTCAACGCCAGCCCCGACTGATGCGCTCGCCTGCGGCATCGCCGGTACTTGCGGCGTGCTGCGGATAGGCGTGGGAAGAAGCGCGGGCGTGGCCCCGATCGGCTGACGCGGCGTGGTGACATGTTTCGCCTTGTCGTCGTCCGCGACAAGCGGGTCGGTATTGCCATACTCTTTGCGGAAGTTTTCGTCGAGCTTATCGGCACGCGCGAGCAAATCCGTATTGGGCGAAAGATCGGGATCCGAAATGACCGGCGTCACGAAAATCACGAGATCGCTTTTCTTCGCACGGAAGCTGTCCGAGCGGAACAGCTGCCCGATGATCGGCACCTGGCTGAGAAAGGGCATGCCATTGGAATCGTTGGCGGCGTCCGCGCTGACCAGCCCGGAAATGGCCAGCGTCTCGCCGGCCCGCATGGAAATGTCGGAACTCGTGTTGCGTGTCAGGAAGCCTGGCATGCCGGCGTATGTCACCGAGGGGTCGATCTGACTGATCTCCGTGGTGAGATGCGCGGAGATGATGTTGTTCGCGTCGACAACGGGAACGATGCTCAGCTTGATACCGTAGTCCTTGTATTCAATGCTGGTCGTGCCGAGCGCGCCCGACTGCGGAATCGGCACCTGGCCGCCCGCCAGAAAGCTCGCCGTCCCGCCGCTCTTCGTATTGAGCTCGGGCGCGGCGAGAACGTACGCGTCGCCGTTCTCCACCGCGAAGTTGATTTGCGAGGTGATGTTCGAAGCGATGCCGGCAAGAAAGTAGCTCGTGCCCGCCGTGATGGCTTTGGCGGCGCCCGTTGCGACGCTCGCGGCGCCGCCGATCTGTGGACCCTTGAAGGCGCTGTCCCACGCAATACCGAGATTGCGCTGGCCGGTGCGGGTCACTTCCATGATCTGCACCTTGAAGTGGACGGTCTTGCGCAACGCGTCGCCTTCGTCGACCGTGGTCGTGTCGACCACGTTCTTCATCTCTTGCGTGGCCGCCTTGACGATGCCCGCCATGTCGCGGTGAACGACGCCCGACAGCACGATATTCGAACCGATTGCGTCGATACGCAGCCCCGCGACGGACTTGAGCACGGCCCGCAACTGTTCCAGCGAAGCGTTCACTTCCGCTTTGGCGATGCGCACCGTGGTCTGCAACGCAATGCCCTTGTCGTTCCACACCACGAGCGACGTGATGCCGTCCTGCTCGCCGAGCAGCATCAGGCTGCCGTCGACTACATTCGCGGTCAGCAGCTTGCCGTTGCCGATGGCAATGCGCTTGATCGTGCCGGGAATATGCAGGATGCGCACTTCGCCACGAAACATTTCGAGCACACGGGTGCTCGCCGACGCGCTGTCCATGGCTGCGGTTGACCCTGTCTGGGCGAGCGCCGCCGGGGCGGCCTCGCACAACAACATGCCGGCGAGGACAGACGGCAGGACCCGGCGGCGCCATTGCGCCGCATTGTTTTTGACTTTCATGGTGTGAAACCTGGGCTCAGTACTTTAGTTCTGCTTCGACGTGCCGGGCGCAGCGGCCTTCTGCAGTTGTTGGGCAATGGCGTTGGCCTGCTCATACAGGCTCGGCTGACGCTGCGGCGAAGCGGGCGCCGGCTGGCCTGCATCGGCCGGCGCGGCCGCCTGCGGTTGCTGGGCGGATGCGCTCGGTGGGCCTTGGGAGACGAGCACGTTAGTGCTATTCGCACCGCCGCCCGAAATCACTTCGACCGTTTGGGGCGCGGGGCCCGTGCCGCCGGTGACGCGTCCGCGGGCCGGGTCGATGAACACGTCGCTTTCCTGAACCAGGGACGGGCCGTCGGCGCCTTTGTCGTCCGAATTGCGCAAGATCAGTCGCAAACCGCCGATCTTCTGCGCAAGGGCGACGCGCGGGACGTCGTCTACCGGCACTTCCAGCGTGACCGTGGTGTAGCCCATGCCCGCCTGCCGGCTCATGGCGCTGCTGTTGGCGTTCGCCTGATCCTGCTGGGCGGCCTCGCCCGCGTCGCGCGGGCGCATGTCCTCGCCGGTCGCGAGAACCAGCACGTTGGGCATGACCAGTTGCGCCACTTTCTTTTCATCCGAGGCGCGATCCTGATGGAAGACCTTGCCGACCCAGTACACGTCGACACGATTGCCGGGACGAAGCAACAGAGCCGTGGAGTTGACCGTGTCGATTTCCACCGTGAGCGCGCGCGTACCGGGTCGCAGGACGTCGGAAAAATCGCGGCCACGCAACGCGTCGATGTCGCCGGCGCGCAAAGGCAGGCCGCGGCGTACCGGTTTCACGAGATGCGACGTGCGGTATTGGTCGAAGTTGTCCGCGCGGATCGTGTCGTCATAGACCAGATCGCCGGAAATCTCGCGCGCGACGAAGTCGCCGCTGGACAAAGGCGTGCCGACAGGAACATCCTGCGCCGGAACCACGACTACCACGCCTGCGCGCACGCGGTGCGCGTCCAGGTCCGCCTTGAGTTTTTTCTCGCGGTCGTTGAGGTATTTGTAGAGGAGGAACGTGAGCCCACCCGCAACCAAGACGGCGAGAAACAGCAGTACCCATGAATTCGCGAGAAGTGAGCGGAGTTTTATTTTCTTAAGCATGACAAATTGACCGTTGCGGGTCAGGGAAGCGAAAGGGTGAAGCTGTAGGCGCTGAAGAACGACTTAAGGCTCGAGACAAGAGCAGCGAACGGCGCTATGGAGTTGGTATCCGCCAGCAGCAACGCCCCGGCAAGAACAGAGGTGACCACGAGATACTCCGCGTAAGCCTGGCCACGCTGCCGGCTGCGCTGCGTCGCAAAGGAAGAAAGACGTTCTGCTTTTGACATTTCAACGATTCCTGATTGCATTGACGACGGCGGCCGTTCTGCCGCCGCGATCCGAAAAACTGACATCCACACTGTCAGCGCCGTGCTGCATGGCGAATGCTGTTCCTTGCGCGGCGCGGGTGCCGGTGGACCGATAATCCGGTTGGCGGGCAACGTTCACCCAACCTCGCGCGGCGAGCGTGTTGCGATATCGTTGTGCATTCCATTGCGGATCTCCCGGCATATCGAGGAGCCAGGTGCGTCCCGTCTGGTCAGGATCATGGCTTTCGACGTCCGAGAGGATCGCGCTTTCTTCGGGCAGCGGAATCGCGGAGTCGGGAATCCGATGGTTGGCCTGGTCGCTGCCGAGGCGGACCACGCTCATGAGTCCACGGGTGTGATCGCCCTCGTTTTGAGGCGGGATACTGAGTATGTACAGGCACTGATCGTCCAGCGCGCTGAGCAGCAGTCCGGAGGCATTGCTACGGCCCTTCGCCGGCACATCTTCAAGAATCCAGAATTCGCGAAAGGCTTTGGATACGTCTTCGGTTGTTCCTGCGAATTGCATGCCGACTACCGACGTGGGCACACCGTTCACGATCATGTCGCGCCCGATCGCCTGGACGCTTTGCGGCTGCACGGGTGTTTTGTTGCACGCATTGCCCGCCACCGCGTTGCCGACGAACAGCAACGCGCTGCCGATGCACACGCCTCGCGCGAGGTGATAGACATGTCGATTCATTGTTTCAGCCGGCTTGCAGGTACGACGTCTTGCTGGACGACACCGAACTGGAGCGATGAAATCTCCGGCGCGTACTTCCGCAAACTCTGGTAGCCGTTCGATGGCACCAGTGCGACCTTGGCGGCCGGCACGGCCTGACTGAACAGAGCCTTGTTGCTGGCGGAGCCGTCCGGCGTCCAGCTGTTGGTGATCAGCACATTGGTGTCAGAGAACGTAAGGCCGCTGAATGCCGGCAGCGGGTCGTCTTTCGGCCAGAACCGCTTGAGCACGTCGCTGTTCCGGCCGACCGAGACGCTGAGCGTGCCGGATCGCATCGTGCTCGTTGGCAAGCTCAGGTGGGCGAGATACTGGCCGCCGGCTGCGGTCGAGACGGACCACTGGGAGAGCGCGGTGCCGTTCAGACTACTCGCGGGATCGGCGGCCACGCCGGTACTGACCGCGATATCGGACGACGAGGCGAGCAGCGGATTGCCACCATAGTCGTTCCACATGGCAGGCAGTGAAGCGGGTAGTTGGTTTTGCTTGAGATCGGCGCTGGAAATTGGCGAGCTGTCGTGTGCCATCAGGCGCTGCATCAGCTCGCCCTTGAGTTCGGTGTCCAGTTTGTTCGCCGCCAGGGCCGAGCCGCCATAGGTGCTCGACCAGCCTTCCGTGGTGCTCGGATCGCTGGCGAGATTCTTCGAGGCGTCGCCGTCCGACCACACGGTGCGTTCCCATGCGAGGTAACGCGAGCCCATGAGCGTTCGGTTGCGGATGTCGTTGAATTTGCCGAGCATGGCGATGCCGAGCAACAGCACGCTCATGACCATGGTCATGGAAATAAGGAACTCCACCATCGCCTGGCCCGACTGCGCCGTGCTTCTCATGTCGATTCGCTTCATGGTTTCTGGGCCTGCGTTGCTGCGGAGATCTGGCTCGCCTGGGCGGCTGCGCGTTCACTGGCGCTGACCGGTGCAAGCCGCGCTTGCCAGTAAGGACTGAAGAGGCTTGGATATTCGGTGGCATGATCGGCGCGCGCCCATTGACTGCTGTTCAGCAGGCCGCCCATGAGCGAGCCGCCGAAGGAGGTCTCATCGGGTCGCACAAAATAGGCGTTGGCGCTGGACAGCGCGCGCATGGCACCCGCTGCCGCGTTGTCGGCAAGCTCCATTCGCCCACCGCCTTGCAGACCTATGGTCTTCACCAGCGTGTTGCTGTTGCGCGTGACTTCGATGGTGATGCGTGGGGCCTCACTGGCAAGGGTTGCGCCAGTCATTTCCTGATACGGCAGCAGGCCGCCGTTGGCCGGGTCGAGCGAGGGGCCGGGGCCGGCGCGGAATTGCTCCGCCATCGCTTCGGGCACTTGCCATCCCGGCGACAGACTACCCTGATAACCGAAGTTGAAATAGCCGCCATAGCCTTGCCAGTCTTGCCACGCGGCAAAGGGCGGGTTGGTCATGAAACTGGTGATGTTGCCGTTGGCGCTGCCGCCTGAGCCGGCTACGTCGCCAAAGGCCCCGAAACAGCTCACGCTCAGTTGCGCAGTACTCGCGTCGATGGATTGCCAGCCGGATTTGTCGCTGCGTAATTGGGTGCCCCCGGCATGCGTGACGTTCACGGTAATCGTGCTATTCGCGCTGCCGCATATGCGAATGGCCGTGTCGTTCAGTTGCTGGAAATTGGGCGCGACGCTGCGATTGGAGTTGCGGTTCTTAACGAAGCCGTCGAGGGTGGTCGGAGCCGTCACCACGTCGGCGAATTCATTGGGTCCGAGCGTACCCGCGGGAGTGACCGTGGCCGTGTAGGAGGTCCACGCCGCGAGCTGCGCCGCGTTGCGCGAACCCGTGAAATATCCGCTCGTGACGTGCGTGTCGGGTTGATTGAGTTGCGCGACCGCTTCCGCGGTGTCGGGGACCGTGGTCACGACCGCCGCGTGGTAGTTGGCCTGCGCAACGCTCAACGCTCGATTGAGCGAGCCGATATTCCTGGCCACTGTGGGCAGCAGTGCGTCCAGCGCTGCGCGCACCGGCGCGATGTCGGCCTTGCCGAGTTGTTTGGGCGTGCTCCATTGAGCCGGATGATCCGCTAGCGAATTGACCACATTGTCGAGTTCCGACTGCGAGTAAGTGGCGTCGAGTTCGTCGATCCACGACTTCAGTGCGACCACCTGGGCGGCCGTGACCTGATTGGCGATCATTGCCCGGTTGGTGTATGCGGAGAAGTTGTAGTCGCGCGCCTGCAATACGGCGGCGCTATAGGCGGCGGCGTCGGCAGTGTTCTGAAGTTTGATCCTGGCGCTCGTCATCTGGAACGAGTTGAATGCCACATAGAGGCCGATACAGCCGGCCAGAAGAAAAATCAGCGCAGGGACCAGCGCCTGCCCGCTAGCGCCGGCGACCCTGGCCCTGCCCTTGCGGGCAGAGCGTTTCATCATGGATATGGCTAATCTGAAAAGATTAGTTGCCCGTGTTGTTGCTGTCGTTATACGTACCCATGTTCTTCGTGTGATTGGCGTTGGTGGTCGCCGTGTCGGCGTTGGTCTGCGCCGTCGAGATGTTGCTCTTGGCGTCCTTGCCGGACATTTCAATCGCGAGGCCGGAGGTCTGGTTACGCAGCGTTTGGCCGAACAGCGAATACACGCCGATTGCCGACACGGCGATCAGAGCGACGATGATGATGTACTCGGTCATGCCTTGACCGAGTTGCTTATTTTTGCGACAGATTGGAGAAATTTTCATAATCTCGTTATTGAAAAGGTGAAACAGATGATTGAGTAATGCCTGGACACGGTTTTGCGATCCTTCGTGTCTTGAACAGAAATAGAAAATATAAATTCACTGTTCAAAACGCACGGGCAATGGTGTCGGGGCGGAGTATAAGAATCTGTGGACTTCTTAGGGTTGCGAAGTTTCTGAGGCTTGGCGGCGTAATTCCGCATGCCGAGCTGCATATCCGGAAGAGGCTTTCAATTCATGAATCAGGCGGGCCGGCAGGCAAATGCGGTGCTGTATAGCCGCTTGTTTTGTCGCGGCGACGCCACAGAAATGCAAGAAGACGGCTTGGCTTATAGGTAGTGAAAGCACTGCAGATTCAAGCTGGCTGCGGTAATTAGGCGAGCTATGACTTATCTTGCGCCAATTCAGAAAATTCCTACGCGCATTTCGCGTGCTCTGATTTTTAGGGATAGGGCTGACGGTTAGATTTGCACCGCATGAAAGAGCGGGGCTGGCCCGTTAGTCATACTGGGAAATTTATGAATAAGTCTTATATCAGCGTCTGGAACGACGCTTCAGGAACGTGGGTGGCTGCGCCCGAGACTGCCAAGGTGCACAGCGGTTCGGGCTCTGCGTCTTCCTGCACGATCTCGTCCGCGAGTGACGTGGCGAGCCGTCAGGGAGCCCCGTTGAAAACAGCGTTCATGCCGCTTGCCATGGCAATCGGCGTGGCCATGCTGCCGGGCACGGCAGCCGCCCAGGCGGTCACCGGAAACGGCGGTCTGGAGTTGTGCCCCGCAGGCGTAGGAGGCTTGGGGTCTTCGTGGGGACCGCTGTCGAGCGCCGTCGGTTTCATGAGTTGTGCTCCTTATGGTGGCGGGAATGCGTCCGGTGACGGCATGTCGTTCTCGTTGAACAACGCGGCCTCCACCGACGGTGCATGGGGTTTCAACAGTGGTCAAATCACTGCCCGCGTAACGGGCTATCAGGATGGCCACCTGGAGCTCGCGGCCGAGACTGGCATCTACATGATCAACGATGTCAACATGAGCGGCAACAAGATCACCGCGTTGGCGCCCGGCGACATATCGTCGACGAGCACGGACGCGGTGAACGGCGCTCAGGTCTATCAGCGCACGCGGTATTTCCAGGCTAACTCTCCGTCGAGCGACCCGTCTACAGACGCGCGAGCGATTGGCACGAGTTCCGTTGCTTCCGGACCGTCGTCGTTGGCGATTGGCAAAAATTCCAGCGCATACGGTGCAAACACCTCCGCGATCGGCACCAATTCAGTTGCGCTCGGCGCCGGTTCGGTCGCCAGCCGCAGTGACGCTGTGTCGGTGGGCTATCTGTCGGCGGATGGAAAATCGCAGTACACGAGACAGATCGTCAACGTGACCGCGGGCGCCGCGGGCACGGACGCTGTCAACGTCGACCAGCTGAACGCCGCGATCGCAAGCGTCAGCGGTGGTGGGGGCGGTGAGGTCACTCCCAACGCCGTGACGTACGACACTTCGGCATCGACGCAGATCACGCTCAAGGGAGCGGGCGGCACCAAGATCACGAACCTGACGGCTGGCGACATCTCGTCCATCTGGAGTACGGATGCGGTGAATGGCTCGCAGCTGTACCAGACGAATCAGAACGTAACGAACGTCGTCAATAACGTTGCGAACGTGGCGGGCAATCTTGCCAACGTGACGAACGTCGTCAACAACATCGTGAACAACGGCATTGCGGGCTCGCCGCTCGTGGTGACCTACGACACATCGGCGCGTGACAAGGTCACGCTCGGCGGCACCGACCACACGACGACGGTCAAGCTCACGAACGTGGCGCCGGGCGATATTTCGTCGGCCTTGAGTACGGACGCGGTGAACGGCGCGCAGTTGTACGCGACGAACCAGAACGTTAGCGCGCTGGCAAGCAATGTCGGTGACATTGTGGTGAATCTGTACAACCGCGGCGCCAAGTACTTCCACACGAATTCGTCGCTGGCCGATTCGTCGGCAGTCGGTACGAATGCGGTGGCGATCGGCGGTGCGGCGATCGCGACGGCAGCCAACTCGGTGGCGCTGGGTGCCAACTCGTTGTCCGACCGTGCGAACTCGGTGTCCGTGGGCGCGACCGGTTCGGAACGCCAGATCATCAATGTGGCGAACGGTACGAGTGCCACTGACGCGGTCAACCTGCAGCAGTTGCAGGCCGTGGCAGCAAGCATCAGCAGCAGCACGGTGACAGACAGCTTCGTTGCCTATGACGACTCGACCAAGGGCTCGGTCACGCTGAAGGGCGCGAGCGGATCGACGATCACGAACCTGAAGGCAGGTGTACTGACGGCATCGAGCCTGGACGCGGTAAACGGCAGCCAGCTGTACCAGACAAACGCGAACGTGGCGAATGTCGCCGGCAATGTCGCAAACGTCGCGGGCGACGTCACGTACGTGACCAACACCGTCAACAATATCCAGAACGGTGGCGGCATCAAATATTTCCACGCGAATTCGTCGCTGGCCGATTCGTCGGCAACGGGCGCGAATGCCGTGGCGATCGGCGGTGCAGCGAATGCGTCGGCAGCCAACTCGGTCGCACTGGGCGCCAACTCGGTAGCGGGCCGTGCGAACGCGGTATCGGTAGGCGCGACCGGCGCTGAACGCCAGATCATCAACGTCGCGGCGGGTACGCAAGATACCGACGCGGTGAACCTGGCGCAGATGAACACGGCAATTACCAACGCCTCGATTAGCGGCGGCGGTTCGCCTGACGCGGTGGTCTATGATTCGTCCTCGCATACCAGCCTTACGCTGGGCGGCGTGGGTGCTTTGGCTCCGGTAGCGCTGACGAACGTGGCGGCCGGCCGGATCGCATCGGGCAGCACCGACGCAGTGAACGGCGCTCAGTTGTACAACGTGTCCAACAGCGTGGCTGCCGCACTCGGCGCTGGCTCGACGGTCAACAAGGACGGCACGGTCTCGGCACCGGGTTACACGATCAGCGGTGCGACATACGGCAATGTTGGCGACGCGCTGAACGCGCTCAATACGGCCGCCGGCGATCTGGTCGGCGCGGCGAAGTACGTCAAGGTGGTCTCATCGGCGGGTGCGGCATCGGCAAGCGGCAGCGAATCCGTTGCGATTGGCGGCAATGCAATGGCGACCGGCTCCAACTCGCTGGCGCTCGGCGCAGGCTCGACTGCAAAGTACAACAATTCGACGGCGATCGGCGTGAACGCCACCACGGACGCGGACAACACTGTGTCCGTTGGCGCCCGCGGTGCGGAAATGCGCATCACGCACGTGGCAAACGGTCTTAACGACACCGACGCAGCCACGGTGGCCCAGCTTAATGCGCTTCAGTCAAAACTGCAGAGTACGCAGCAAAGCAGCGGTGTGAAATCCTTGCTGCTGGGCGCCGCAGTGCCGGTGACGAGCTACATCGCAGTGAGCTCGAACGTGACCGGCGGCGGAAGCACGTCCGCTTCGAGCGACCTGAACGCAATGGCAATTGGTCCGGTCGCGGCTGCAACCGGTGTTGGCGCGCTGGCTGTAGGCTCGGGCTCCGCCGCCGGCAGCGATGCTTCCACGGCAATCGGCACGGGCGCTGGCGTGGCGTCGGTGGCCTCGACTGCAATCGGTTACAGCGCGATAGTCGGTGCCAACTCGGTCAACTCGCTGGCGATCGGCTATAACTCGCGTGCGAATTCAAACAACACCATGGCTCTTGGCTCCTTCGCCAGCGCCACGAGTGCCGGTTCGGTCGCGCTTGGGTACGCAGCCTTCGTGAACCAGTCCGCCACGAACGGTTTGGCATTGGGGCTGAATGCGTCAGTGAGCGCCGTGAATGGCGTCGCGATCGGCTACAACTCGGTCGCGGATCGGGCTAACGCCGTGTCGGTGGGTAGCTCGAGCAAGCAGAGCCAGATTACCTACGTGGCGGCTGGTACGAGCGGCACCGACGCGGTCAATGTCAACCAGTTGTCGGGCGTGACCTCCATCATTGGCGGCGGCGCGGCTGTGAACTCGGACGGTACGATCAAGAAGCCGAACTTCACGATTGGCGGTCAGACCTACACCGACGTCGGGTCGGCCATCAACGCGGCAGTATCGACCGGCACGGCCAACGGCGTGCAATACGACACGACGGCGCGAACCAAGGTGACGCTGGGTGGTACAACTATCGCGGCTACCAGTCCGTCGGTCTGGGCGTGTCCCGCTGGAATGAGAAGGGCACGATCAACTACAACCTTGGCGTGTCCACCTCGGGCGGCAATAGCACCATCGTTCGCGCTGGTATCGGTATCGTCCTCGGCAACTAAACAACGGCCGCGAGGCTTTGATTAGAGGCTCGAAACGTTAGCCGTCTGGGTCGCACGGGAAGTTTCCGTGCGACCCTCTTTCCATGAGAAACAGACATGAAGTATTCGTTATTTGCCATCGCGCTTGCCGCGATACTCGCAGGATGTTCGTCGTCCGCGACGCGTGACCGGCTGCAGATTCAGGACCCTACCGTTCTGCAGAACGGGTTCAGCGCGACGCAGAGCCAGGCAGCCGGCGCCGTGACGCCGCAGTGGATCGCAACGTATGGCGGCATCAAGAACGGTGCGATGTTGAGCGCCGTGCAGACCCGCCTGAACGCACTGGGTGAGCGCAAGAACAACTATTTTGGCGACAAGGCGCAATGTTGGCTCAACGCGGCCGCCGATGAACGCTCCAGTCACGACGGTTGGGGTTTTGTCGAAGAAGCGTTGACCCAGGCCAATCGCTTGACCACCGCACTGGAAAGTGGCCAGGGTCTTTCAGCGGACAATCCCGACTTGCGGACCGCTTCGGTACTCCGGCCGGATTTGTGGAAGCAGATCCTTGCGGTCAAGACGTCGCCGCTGTTCCCGCAATGTCAGGAAGCGCAGCGCCTGACAGCATGCTCTGAAGTCGAGTTGATTCACGCCGGCCACGAGGCGTGGACGCGTGACTTCGACGAGAGCAAGCGCCTGGTCGATGGCGTGGAAAAGAGCATGCCCGGCGTCGGTGCCGCGCTCGAGGCCTGCACGCCGCCGCCGGCCGCCGCACCAATCGCGGCGATTCCGCAGAAGATGACGCTGCAAGCCGACGCGACTTTCAGATTCGATCGGGGCGACCTCGCCGGCATGCTGCCGGCCGGTAAGGCCAAGCTCGACGAACTGATCCGCA
>NZ_JARESX010000021.1:0-111410 GCF_046026435.1 Paraburkholderia sp. RL17-381-BIF-C
GGGGCTCCACGCTCTATATACACCCCCGGCCGGCGCCGGAACATGTTCCGTCGCGGCCCGTCAGTTGATAAGGGATTCGTTTCTTACGTCTTGTCGAGACTGTTGAGCACCGCCAACACGGCCTCGCCGAACGCCTCGGGACGCCCCGCGAAGATACGTTCGACGGCTTTCCCGTCGATCAGGCGCCGGCGCAGCGCCTCCCGCTCATCGTGCTGCTCGGCGAGCCGCGCGGCGGCGCGCACGTACTCGTCGGTCGAGTGAGCGGTCAGCCACGACGGCAAGCCGGCGCGCCCGAACAGGCCGCTGTCGATATGCTCGAATACTTCGCGCCCGCACAGATTGACACCGGGCAGGCCCATGGTGAACGAATCGACGATGCCGTTGGTGTTGCCGAACGGGAACGGGCTCACGAACATGTCCATCGTGTTGAGGACGTTTAGATACGTCGGGTAGTCGAGCGAACCGTACACGTCCACGCTCGATTGCGGCAGCGTCGCGTGAATCGACTTTCTGACGTACGCCAGATCGATGCTTTCGCTCCAACATGTCATGAAATGGAATTTGACCGGCACACGAGCGGTGTGAACGATCGCCTTGCAGGTCTCGAGAAAGTGCGGATTGATCTTCATCGCACTGGCCGTTACCCCGATGTTGACGATGTCGCCTCGCGCCGGAATTGACGGCACGATTTCGGTGAGCAGTTTCGACGGCACGTACGGTTGGCCATCCTTCGGCAAACGGATTATTTTTTCGCTGAAGCACGCCGGGTCGCCGACGAAATCTTCTTCGACGCTCACGTAGTCCATATGCGCCGCGTGCATCGTCGCCGGATGACCGAGACCCGCGATCTGCAGTGGCGCGACGCGCAGGTTCGACAGAAAGATCGTGTGCGAGAACATGCCGACACTCGGCATATAAAGCACATCCGGTTGCTCGCGCGTGGCGAATGCCTGGATCTGGCGGATGCAATCGCCGATGTATTCCGGATGCTCGAATTCGACGAAGCGATCGAAAATCGCGCGCCCTGTTTCGTCCACATGCTGCGCCTCGCCGAACGCGACGACTTCGAAATGCTCGCGCGCGGCGAGCATTGTGCGTGAATGGGTGCGGTAGATCGAGTGGCCGCCCGTGAACCATTCGAGAACCACCAGCATCACCGGCTTGCGGTTCTTATCGGGTCGTTTGGCCGGCGTGCGTGGGACGTTGGCTTCATGGTCGAGCAGGCCGAGCGTCGCCAGTTTCTTGCGAACCAGCTTGTTGATGCTGCGCTTGATTGCGTGCCGATCGGGCGAGGTGGAATAGCTGCAATGCATGTAAGCGCCGCACACGGCGGCGGTCGGCAAGTCGTCGAGGTCTTCGATACTGTCCAGCGCGCCCGGCAACCAGTCGAGCAGCCGCTCGCGTTTTTCGTGCGCGGCGGGCGAGATATGCACAGCCGCGCTGACGATCGAAATGCCGAGGCTGGTCGCGAGCACCGGGTCGCATCGATGAAGATCCGCGAAATCGATATCGTATTGCGAGCCCGACGTGTAGAGCACCAGTTGCTTGCGGGTCAATACGTCGCGCGCGGCGTTGTTGTCGTTGTTGTCGTGCGCGGCGTCGAGCAGCGTGCGGACGATGTGATCGGTCGATCCATACGACGACACGGCGAAGATCATGTTGATCCATGGCCGCCCCCAAAACAGGATGTTCATTTTCTCCGCGGCGAGCGTGTACTCGGGCGCCGAAAACAGCGCGGTGAATCCATCGGCGATGCGCTGCAAGGTGCGCTGCGACGCTTCGTCGCCGGGCGAATTCGGACTGCTGCGGGCAAAGCGTTCGCCGCCGAGCGTGCCGCGCTTTTCGCAGAGCGTTTTGAGCAGCGCGCAGAACTCCTCGTGCGCGGCATCGTAGTCACGGGACTGGATCTGGGATTCGAATCGATCGAGGGAGAATTCTGTGCTCATGGTGACGGTCGAGAGTGAACGGCATGCGGTGTTCCGCATGCGCGTCGTGTTCAATGACAGGAAGGCGGGCGACGGGGCGTGAGACCCACTGCGGATTGCGACGCGTGATGGGACGCGCGCCGCGCCGAGTTCGGGCGATGTCCACTGACTGCGTGTGTCGCCAACGGAATCCGATTGTCAAAGAATTCGACCGGGATGCATCTAGGAAGAGTCTTATTTTGAGAAAGGCTTTTGAAGAGGCCTTTGAGCCGATGCGGTGCGAGAGCGCGCCTAGCGCCGCCGCGTGGCCCGCTTTGCCGGGGTTGTTTGGACGGCGGCGGGCTCCGGCTGCAACGGTGACTCGGATGCCACGGGTTCCAACTGCGGCGGCGGGGCCTCCACCGGTTGTGCCGGCGCTTGCGAAGCTACGGCCTGCCCCGGCGGCGTTGCCGCTTCGCGCGGCACAGATTTGTCGCCGGCCGCCCCGATCACGCGATGCACGAAGCGCAGCTTCTCCACCACCGGCGCGGCGAGCGTGAACGGATAACCGTCCGGCATGCCAAGACTCCGGTTCAGGCTGTTCAGTGCATAGGTAAGCGGAAACCAGCGCTTCATCAGATTCTCGAAGCTGGCGTCTTCCACCGGCGTGCGATCGGTCAGCGTCGGCTCGCTCGGATCGTCGGGCAGCAGCGCAACGCCGTACGAGGTCGACGTATCCAGCACGTCGACGATCAGCATGTAATGCGCCCACGTCTCGGCCCAATCTTCCCAAGGATGCATCGTGGCATACGCGCTGATATACGACGCCTGCCAGTCGGCCGGCGCGCCGTCGCGATAGTAGGCGTTCAACGCCTCGCCGTAGTCGATGCTTTCGTCGCCGAACAGTTTGCGGAACGGTTCGAGCCAGCGCGGGTTGTTCTCGACGAGCTGGCTGAAGTAGTAGTGCCCGGTCTCGTGCCGGAAGTGGCCGAGCAAGGTCCGGTACGGCTCGCCCATCGCGGTGCGGACTTTCTCGCGGTAGGCGTCGTCGGCTTCGGCGATGTTCAGCGTGATCAGGCCGTTATCATGGCCGGTCATGACGCGCGAACCGTCGCCGCCGTCTTCGAGGAATTCGAAGGCGAGGCCATGTTCCGGGTCGGCCTGGCGCGACTTCACGTCGAGACCGAGTTCGGCCAGTGTGTACAGCAGGCGACGTTTGGCCATTTCCAGCCGATACCAGTAGAGCCGATTGTCCGGCGCGCTCAGATTCGGAATCGTCAAGGTCAACTGGCAGGCGCGGCACAGCACGTCCGGCGAGTCGGCGGGGATCATCCAGTTACAGACGTTTTCGACGGCGTAGTTGTGGCATTGGCGGAACAGCGCACCGTCGGCGCCCGGATGCAGGCTGCGCCAGCGTCCTTCGCCGGCGTCTTCGAACGCGCTGATTTCCGCCAGTTCAGGTACATAGCCGAGCAATGACTCGCAACGTTCGCAACGCACGTTTTCATAGAACACGAGGTGCGAGCAGTGATTGCAGTGGAAGGTTTTCATCGGTCGAGCCTGGGAGGTGGAGGGCGGGCATGAGCGAACAGCTGCCGCAATCTTCATGCCGCATTTGCCAGACGTCACTGGTTTAACGCACATTACGTGCATGATCGTGCATCAGCGTTGCGCCGCTTTGGTGCGCGACCTTGGAGATGGCAGGAGAAAGGGTGCTCGGTTCGATCGACCGGACGGTCGGCCAGGCGCGGCAAAGTTCATCGCAGGCGGTGATCCGGGCAGTACGGGCAATTCAGGCGGTTTTTCGCACTTGTTCAATAAACGGCATGAAGCTTGCTTTTTGGCGGGCTGCCATCCTTCGTCCAGGAGTCCGGTGTGTCCATACGCGTCGCGTTGCATCATGTCACACATTACCGCTACGACAGGCTGGTTTCACTGTCGCCCCAGGTCGTGCGTCTCAGGCCTGCGCCGCATTGCCGGACCCCGATCCTGTCGTATTCGATGCGGGTCGAGCCGGCCGAACATTTCATCAACTGGCAGCAGGACGCGTTCGCCAACTATCAGGCGCGGCTGGTGTTCCCCGAGAAGACGCGCGAATTCAAGGTGACGGTCGATCTGGTCGCCGAAATGGCGGTCTACAACCCGTTCGACTTCTTTCTGGAGCCCTCGGCCGAGCAATTTCCGTTCGAATACTCACCCGGCCTCGCGCTGGAACTCGCGCCGTACCTCGTCAAGCGGCCGATGACGCCGCGCTTCGCCGAATTCGTCAAGAGTATCGACCGCACGCCGGCTGCCACCGCCGACTTTCTCGTCGGCCTGAATCAGCGGCTGCAACGCGAGATTCGCTACCTGATCCGGATGGAGCCGGGCGTGCAGACGCCCGAGGAAACGCTCGTGAGCGCGGCGGGATCGTGCCGCGATTCCGGCTGGCTGCTGGTCGAGACCTTGCGGCAACTGGGGCTGGCGGCGCGCTTCGTGTCCGGCTACCTGCTGCAACTCGCGCCCGACGTCAAATCTATCGACGGCCCCAGCGGCACCGAGGTCGATTTCACCGACCTGCACGCGTGGTGCGAGGTGTATCTGCCGGGTGCGGGCTGGATCGGCCTCGATCCGACCTCCGGGCTGCTGGCGGGCGAAGGGCATATCCCCGTCGCCTGCACGCCCGAGCCGGGCAGCGCGGCGCCGATCTCCGGCGCCGTGGACGAATCCGAGGTCGAGTTCGAACACACCATGTCGATCGAACGGGTGCTGGAGACGCCGCGCGTCACCAAGCCGTTCAGCGAAACCGTGTGGGCCGACGTGCTGAAAATGGGCGCCCACGTGGACCAGCAACTCGCCGGCATGGACGTGCGTCTGACCATGGGCGGCGAGCCGACCTTCGTCTCGGTACGCGATCGCGACGCCGCCGAATGGAACACGGACGCGCTCGGCCCGACCAAGCGCGGCTACGCGGTCGCGCTGATGGAAAAGCTGCGCGCGCGCTACGGCGCGAACGGCTTCCTGCATATCGGCCAGGGCAAGTGGTATCCGGGCGAGCAATTGCCGCGCTGGGCCATGTCGCTGTACTGGCGCGCCGACGGCGAGCCGTGCTGGCACAACCCCGCGCTGTTCGCGGACGAGCGCGAGCCCGGCACCTACACGGCTGCCGACGCGCAACGCTTCCTCGCGCATCTGGCGACGAAGCTCGCGCTCGACGCGGACTGCATCCAGCCCGGCTTTGAGGACGTCTGGTACTACTTGTGGCGCGAGCGCCGTCTGCCGGTCAACGTCGATCCACTCGACGCGCGGCTGGACGACGAACTGGAGCGCGTGCGTCTGCGCCGCGTATTCGACGCGGGGCTGGGCGGCGCGACCGGTTACGTGCTGCCGCTCGCGCGCGAACGCGAGGTGCCGCACGAGGCGCCGAAGTGGGTCAGCGGCCGCTGGTTCTTCCGCGACGAGCGCATGTTCCTGATTCCGGGCGATTCGCCAATGGGCTATCGGCTGCCGCTCGATTCGCTGCCGTGGGTGTCGAAGACCGACTACCCGTATCAGCACGCGCACGACCCGTTCGCGCCGCCGGTGCCGTTGCGTTCGGCCGCGCAATTGCGCATGCAATACGACGGCGAGCAACGCGGCATGAGCCCCGCCGATGCGCGGCGCGCGGCGGCATTGTCGACGTCGGCGGCGGAGTTGCTGAGCGGCATGCCGGGCGGCGGTGTGCTGGCCTATGCACGTCAGCCAGGCGATGAGGCGGTGCCGGCGCGCGGGCAGTCGTCGAAGGAAACGATCCGGACGGCGATTTGCGTCGAAGCGCGCGACCCGAAGCGGGCAGCCGGTCCAAAAGCCGAAACGGAAGCGTTCGGCAGCGGGCGGACGCTGCTGCATGTGTTCATGCCGCCGCTCACCGAACTCGACGACTATCTCGACCTGCTCGCCGCCGTCGAAGCGACGGCCGCCGAGTTGCGCATGCAGGTGGTGCTCGAAGGTTATCCGCCGCCGCGTGACGCGCGCCTGAAAGTGCTGCAGGTCACGCCGGACCCCGGCGTGATCGAGGTGAACATTCATCCCGCGGCGAACTGGGAGCAACTGGTCGACCACACGGAGTATCTGTATCAGTCCGCGGCGGAGAGCTATCTCAGCAGCGAGAAGTTCATGACCGACGGCCGCCACACCGGAACCGGCGGCGGCAATCACTTCGTGCTCGGCGGCGCGACGCCCGCGGATAGTCCGTTCCTGCGCCGCCCCGACCTGCTGGCGAGCCTGATCGCTTACTGGCACAACCATCCATCGCTGTCGTATCTGTTTTCCGGGCTGTTCATCGGACCGACCAGCCAGGCGCCGCGGGTCGACGAAGCGCGCAACGACCAGGTCTACGAGCTCGAAGTGGCGTTTCGCGAATTGCAGCGGCAGATCGACATGCTCGGCGGCCGCGAAAGCGCGAGCCTGCCGCCGTGGATGATCGACCGGTCGCTGCGCAACATCCTGATCGACGTGACGGGCAACACGCACCGCGCCGAGTTCTGCATCGACAAGCTCTATTCGCCGGACGGCCCGACCGGCCGTCTCGGCCTGCTCGAATTGCGCGGCTTCGAAATGCCGCCGCACGCGCGCATGAGTCTGGTGCAGCAACTGCTGCTGCGCGCGCTGGTGGCGCGCTTCTGGCACACGCCGTACACGCAGCGGCTCACCCGTTGGGGCACGGAGTTGCACGACCGCTTCCTGCTCGGCACCTTCGTTAAGATGGATTTCGACGACGTGCTCGGCGAACTGAACCACGCGGGCTACGCTTTCGACAGCAGCTGGTTCGCGCCGCACTTCGAATTCCGCTTCCCGCTGGTCGGCGAAACGACGGTGAACGGCGTCTCGCTGACGATTCGCAACGCGCTCGAGCCGTGGCATGTGATGGGCGAGGAGGGCTCGGCGGGCGGCACAGTGCGTTACGTGGATTCGTCGGTGGAGCGGCTCGAAGTGCGTGCGCTCGGCCTGAACGACAACCGCCATGTGCTGACCGTCAACGGCGTGCCGGTGCCGTTGCAGCCGACTGGCCGCGTCAGCGAATATGTGGCCGGCGTGCGCTTTCGCGCGTGGTCGCAGCCGTCGGCGCTGCATCCGACCATCGGCGTGGACGCGCCGCTCACTTTCGATCTGGTCGATACATGGAGTGGCCGCTCGGTGGGCGGATGCCAGTATCATGTCGCTCATCCGGGCGGGCGCAATTACCAGACCTTCCCGATCAACGCCTATGAGGCGGAAAGCCGGCGGCGCGCGCGCTTCTTCGCGACGGGACACACGCCGGGGCCGCTCACGGTCGATGCACCTCAGCGCAGTCTGGAGTTTCCTTTCACACTGGATCTGCGCTACTGGTAAAACCAGCACACACTTAAAACGACACGACCTTGGCCTTTCAATCGACTTTTCCCTTCGAAACGTCCGCGGCGCGCGCGGACGCTTCGTCCCTGTTGCGCCTGCTGCCGGCCCACGAGGGACACTGGGACGAGTTGCGCGACGCCTCGGGCGCGTTGCGCGAACCGTGGCGGCAGTTCTTCGAGCGGCTGGGCGAAGTCGGCATCGCGCGGCTCGACGACGATCTCGCCTCGGTCGCGCAGCAGATCCGCGACAACGACATCAGCTACAACGTCTACGCGGATAACGGCGAGCCGCGGCCGTGGGCGCTCGACCTGCTGCCGTTCCTGATCAGCGAGGACGAGTGGGCGCATATCGAGCGCGGCGTGACGCAGCGCGCGCATCTGCTCAACGCGATCGTCGCCGATATTTATGGGCCGCAAACCCTGCTCGAGCGCGGGCAATTGCCGCCCGCGCTGGTGTTCGGCCATCCCGGCTATCTGCGCTCGGTGAAGGGCTTCACGCCGCCGGGCGGCCAGTATCTGCAGGTGGTCGCGGTGGATCTGGCGCGCACGCCCAACGGCGACTGGACCGTGATGGCGCATCGCACCGAGGCGCCGTCCGGGCTCGGTTACGCGCTGGAAAACCGCCTGATCATGTCGACGCTGTTCGCCGATCCGTTTCGCGCCTTGCGTGTAAGCCGGCTCGCGCCGACCTATTCGCAACTGATCGCGACCCTCGTGCAGGCGGCGCAGGCCACCATGCGGGACGACGGCGAAGGCGTCGACCGTTCGCCGCATATCGCCTTCCTCACGCCGGGGCCGTTTAGCGAAACCTACTTCGAGCACGTGTTTCTGGCGCGCTATCTCGGCGTGACGCTGGTCGAAGGCAAAGACCTGACGGTGCGCGACGACAAGCTCTATCTGAAGACCCTCGCCGGTCTCGAACGCGTGCACGTGGTGCTGCGGCGTCTGGACGACGCGTTCTGCGACCCGGTCGAGCTGCGCGCCGATTCGAGCATCGGCGTGCCCGGTTTGCTGCAGGTGATGCGCGCGGGCAATGTGATCGTCTCGAACGTGCCGGGCTCGGGCTTTGTCGAATCGCCGGCCCTGCACGGCTTTCTGCCCGGCATTGCCGAAGTGCTGCTCGGCGAAGACCTCGTGCTGCCGAGCGTGCCAACATGGTGGTGCGGCGAAAAGGCGGCGCGCAATCATGCCTTCGCGCGCCTCGACGAAGCGTTCATCGTGCCGACGTGGCCGGTCGCCGGGCGCGATGCGCCGCCGGGCGTGGAGCAGGGCAGGCAGCGCCTGTCGGCGTGGCGCGAGCGTATCGAGGCCATGCCGGACACCTACACGATCCAGCAGGCGCAACGTTTTTCCTGCACGCCGCGTTACGAAGACGGCACCATTGGCCGCCGTCCGTCGGTTCTGCGCGTCTATGCGATTGCGGACGTCAACGGCGGCTGGCATGTAATGCCGGGCGGTTTCACCCGCCTCGCCGCCGAACGCCAGACCACGGTGTCCATGCAGTATGGCGGCAGCAGCGTCGATACGTGGGTGCTGTCGAGCCAGCCGACTTCGACCTTCACGTTGCTGCCTTCGCCGATGCAGCCCGCCGACCTCGCGCGCAAACACCGCACCGTGTCGAGCCGCGCGGCGGAAAACCTGTTCTGGGCCGGGCGGTACGGCGAGCGCGCCGAAAACAACGTGCGGCTGCTGCGCCTGATTCTCGGCTCGCTGGAAGGCAACGACGCCGACGCGATGTTTCCGACCCTGGTCGAACTCGCCATGCATTGCGGGCTCGTGCAATCCGGCGACATGTTCTCGCCGCATTCGCCGCAAGCTTTCGAGCGCGCGCTGGTCGCCAATCTGAGCGAGAGCACCGGCGCCGCGAGCATCGGCCAGAACCTGAACTGCCAGGCTCGCTCGAACGGGGAAGTGCGCGGGCGTCTGTCGAACGATCACTGGCGCACGATTCTCGCGGCGCGCAACGACTTCCGCGACGCGTTGCAGACACTGATGCCCGCTCCTGGGTACAGCGGTGGGGGATCGCAAGGCAACGGCAATAGCAATGGCAACGGCAACGGCCGTGGCGAGCGCTACGAACGTTACGATCGCGTCACGCTGATGAACGCGCTCGAACGCCTGTCGGTGCAGTTGTCGGCGATCAGCGGCGCACAGGGCGACCGCATGACACGCGACGAAGCGTGGCGTCTCCTGTTCGTGGGCCGTCACATCGAGCGCGTGTCGGCGATGACGTCGTACCTGCGCGTAGTCGCCGACAAAGGTCAACTCTCCACGCCCGCCGGCTTCGACCTGCTGCTGCAGTTGTTCGACAGCACGCTCACGTATCGCTCGCTCTATCCTGGCCGCTTCGAGGTGCCGGCGCTGCTCGACCTGCTGGTCATCGAGCCGACCAATCCGCGCGGCATCTACGGCGTGTACGAGCGTCTGCGCAAGAAACTTGACGAGATCGCGGTGGCGGCGGGCAGCACGCGGCATCGTCCGTTCGCGGAATTGATGGCGCCCGCCGCTTCGTTGCCTTCGCTCGAATCGCTGTGTACCGTCGACGAAGACGGCGCCTATGCCAATCTGATTGCGGTATGCGATCAGATCGGCGCTTATGCCGGCGCGGCCGCCCACGAAATCAGCGCGCGCTATTTCAGTCACGCCAGCACCGTCGCTTCGCAGGTGTGGTCATGAAGAACGCGCCGACCGTGCTGTCCGTTTCGCATCGCACGACTTATCGCTATTCCACGTATGTGGAGACCGCGCAGCATCTCGCGACAATCCGGCCGATCGCCTGCGCGTGGCAGCGCGTGGTGTCGCACAGCGAAACGATCGAACCCGAGCCGTCGTATCTGAATAGCCGCATCGACGCATTCGGCAACGACGTCCTCTATTTCGCGCTGGATGCGCCGCACGAGCGCTTGCAACTCGTCAGCGAAACTACCGTGGCGCTCACGCCGCGCTGGACCGACCTCGATCCCGAGGCGACGCCCGAATGGGACGACGTGTCCGACGCGCTGCGGTTTCGCGTCGGCGGCCAGTTCCGGCCCGAGGTGGAGTTCTGTTTCGCGTCGCCGAACATCGTGCCGCGGCCGTCGCTGCGCGCCTATGCATTGCCGAGCTTTCCGCCCGGCACGCCCATCGCAGCGGGCGCGATCGATCTGATGCATCGCATTCACGAAGACTTCACCTACAAACCTTCCGCGACGATGTTCGATACACCCGCCGAACGTGCCTTCGAACTGAAGAGCGGCGTGTGCCAGGACTTCGCGCAGGTGATGATCGGCTGCTTGCGCTCGCTGGGATTGCCGGCGCGTTACGTGAGCGGCTATCTGCGCAACGATCCGCCGCCTGGGCAGCCGCGTTTGATCGGCGCGGACGCTTCCCATGCGTGGGTGTCGGTGCATTGCCCCGGCAGCGGCTGGATCGATCTCGATCCGACCAACGACGTGCTCGCCGATGTGGATCACGTGACGCTTGCGATCGGCCGCGACTACAGCGACGTGTCCTTGCTGCGCGGGATGATTCTCGGCGGCGGCGCGCACCGGGTGGAAGTGGGTGTGACGGTTCTCGCGCTTTAGGCGCGGGCCGCATGCGGCGGGCCATTTCCAGCGGCTATTCCAGTTAGCTTTTCTAGCGATCGACAACGTTCCCCAACTTGCGTCGCGACGCATTCGTGTCGCGACTTCGCCGCTCGCTTCTGAGCCGCGCTGATCCCACCTCGACAGACGCCTTCGCTCGGTGGATGTCCATTCCTTCCGTCGCCGGTATCGCCCGTAATTCCTACGACATCTTTGGGAAAGTTCCGACTTTTTCTCAGTGAAATCGTATAGCTGACGAGACCGTCAACGCGGATACTTTCACACGTTGCCGCGTGCCTACCGCCGCGCGCAGAACAAACGTTGATAGTTGAAATGGCGGCAAAAAGACATTCCGAATTCACCCGAGGATTGAGCAGACGAGCGCGGCGGCGCACGCATGCGCTGATGTTCGGTGCGCTCGGCGCCTGTGTGTGGGCGCCGGGGCATGCGCAGACCATCACCGGCGCCGGTGCGCAGTTCAACGATCAGCGTGACGATGGCGCGAATGCTTCCGCTATGGAGTCGGGACAGGCGGCGCCCGGGAGTGAATCGCTCGTAACCGCGCATGCGGAAAGTCCGTCGGCGGCGCTTGGTTACGCGTTCAATACGTTTCGCACCTCGGGGCAAGGGGTGGCGGATACACAGCGTTACTTTGGCTTTAACGCAGGCGTCAATATCGGCAGTTGGCAAGTGCACGAGCGCGGTGCGGTCCAGTCCATGACGGGGCGAGGCACGTCATACCAGAATATCGCGACTTACCTGCAGCGAGACATTCCGTCGTTGAAAACCCGGCTCGCTCTTGGCGACCAGTTCACGGACGGCGCTGTGTTCGACAGCATCGGCGTGCGTGGCGTAAAGGTGGAGAGCGTCGATAGCGCGGTGCCCGAGGTCGTGTCCGGCTATGCGCCGATGGTGCGCGGGGTGGCAATGTCGAATGCGCTAGTCACTGTGACGCAGAACGGCAACCGCTTATACGAAACCACGGTTGCGCCGGGGCCGTTTGAAATCAACGACGTCGCGGCAACCGGTTATGGCGGCAATCTGCTTGTCACCGTGACGGAAGCCGACGGCAGTCAGCACAGTTTCACCGTGCCATACCCTTCGGCCGTGCCGCTTTTGCGTCGGGACTCGACGCGATTCAGCGTCGCCGGTGGTGTGGCGCGTGACCCGCAGATCAAGCGCCACGACGCGATGCTGCAGGGCACGATCCAGCACGGCTTCAGCGGTTCGGTAACGGGCTACGGCGGGGCGGTTGCCGCGGACGGTTATCTGTCCGGCTTGATCGGTGCGGCGATCCGCACGCCGATCGGCGCGCTGTCGGCCGACATCTCGGCGGCTCAGGCCGACGCGCCGCAATCGCAAAGCACGCGTGGTGCAAGCCTGCGCATCGGCTATAGCAAGTTCATCGAGCCGACGAATACGAACGTTTCGATCGCCGCGTATGGCTACTCATCAGGCGGCTTCCTCTCGCTGCGCGACGCGCTGCTTACACGCGAGGTGGCGTCGGCGGGTTCCGGCGTAAACGGCGTCGGACATCGGCGCAGCCAGATGCAGATTGCGCTGAACCAGCGCCTCGGCGGCGCTGCCGGTACGCTTTATGTGGTCGGCTCGACGTCGGACTACTGGAACCATTCGGGATCCGAAACGGAGTTTCAGATTGGCTACTTCGGCGCGGTACGCGTGGCCAATGCGAATCTGAATTACACCGTATCGGCTTCGCGGCAGCGCACCGGCTTGACCGGACCCATGAGCAACCAGTTGTTCGCCACCGTCTCCGTGCCGCTTGGCAAGGCGGAGCATGCTCCGCTGCTGTCGGCGGGCTTGATGCATGACAGTCACGCCAACTGGTCCGAGCAGGCAATCCTTGCTGGTTCCGCGGGTGCTGCGGATGAACTGAAGTACGGCATGTACGGGACGCACTCGGAGCGCTCGAGCATCGGTGGCGGCAATGTCCAGTACCACAGTCCCTACGCGACTTTCGGAGCAAGCGCGAGTGGCGGTTCCGGCTATTCGCAGGTGGCGGCGAACATTCGGGGCTCGGTGTTTGCTCGCAGAGAAGGCATCACGATTACCGAAGCACCAGAAGACAAAGCCGACACCCTCCAACCGAAGGGCGGCCTGGACGCCGGCGCGTCGGCGAACCCGGACCTGAGCGCGGGCAGTCCCGGCCATGCGGCCGTGCCGCACCTGCTGCCCGGCAGCGCGGATCCGATTGAAGTCGGTCCTCAGAGCGCTCGGCCCGACAGCAAGGTTGAGCCAACCAGCCTGGAGCCAGCGCCGCCGTTGAATGCGGTAGTCGTGACGCGCCAGTCTGCGAGCGACAACATTGCTTCGAATGTCGCAACGGTTGACCAGACAGAAGGGGCGGAACGGCTGATGTTGTTCATGAATGCAGTGCCCATGAAGGTGTATGCACGCAATGCGGTTGTCTCATGGTCGGATGTCGAGCGTGGGAACGGGCATCACTAGTTTCACCCGGGAGCGCGCCTACAGGATTGACCGGGTGGCTGAAGAATTCAAGGATTGGCCGAGCTTCGCAAGAGGCAAAGCCATGTTTTGCAGGGCGTAGTTAGAAGTAGATGTAGAAGTTGTAGTTATCCTAATTTTATATTTTTTATCACAAGGCAAGAAAATGCAAAAGATCGATCGTAATGCACTGGCTCAATCGGAAATCGCCGGCGGCTGCTGCAAGTGCTGCTGTGCTCCGGCAAGCTCGGCATCGAAGTCCGCAGCACCGACCGCGGCGCCGGCAGCAGCTCCGGCAGCCAAGCCGGTCGCGCGCAGCTAAGCAGCGTCGCAATAACGGTGTAAGGACGGGCTGATTGCCCGCTCACCGTCTCGCGAAGCCCGGTCGTTCAAGATCGGGCTTCGCGTCCGGACAACGAATCATGGCGTTCCCGTGGAACGGCTGTATCACCGTGACGAAGGAACGAGCATGCGGTTATTCAAAGCGTTGCGCGAGTTGCCTGCCGCTTTCAGGCGCGGCGCGAGACATAGCCGCGACCGGCTACAAGGCGCTTGCCTTGCGCGCATTCCTCTGCGCGCGATCGAGCCGCTTGCAATGACCGCCTGGTATGTGCGCAGTCGCTTCAATGCGAGGCTCCGCTGGAGCGGTATCGAGCGGCGGGAAGTCGGGCGCGACGTATTGAAGCTCGACCATCTCGACAATCGCCGGGTGCTGCCGGGCAGGATGCTCGAGAAACTGATCGATCAACGGCTTCATTTTGGCCGCCAGCGCAATCGCGCGGAACCGTGGCCGGATTTGCAGCGTGCCGCGACCGTGCTGGCGCAGATCATCAGGAAGGTGAAGGCCGCGGCGCCTGATCGGCCAGTCATCGTTTCGCCATTTCACTACGTCTCGCAATACGCCAACATCTACTTGGTCGACGAACTGCGCAAACAGCTCGGACTTGCGTCGATCGGCGTCGTATCGGGTGTGCCGCAGAATATCTACGGAAGCGATGAGGCGATGATTCCGCACATCGACATCCTCCACACCTATAGCGAAACGAATCGCAGCGGATTGGGTTTGCGCGCGGCGCGCTCGCTCAAACGCAACGGTGTCGTCGTGCTGTTTTCGGATGCGCCGCCGTTCACGCTGAGCGGGTATCCCATGGAGACCGTCGGCGTTTCCATTTTCGGCCGTCCGGCGCGGATTCATAACGGCGTATTTCGCATGGGCGCGCCGCTCGACGCGCTGCTGCTGCCGTTCTATCTGCGCTTTGAGCATGGGCGTTTTGGCGCTTTCGTATTCGATCCGCTCGAACTGGCGCAACGCGACGCGCCTCAACGTCTCGCCGATTGCATCGAGCAGGCGTTAAGAGACAACTATGCACGTGCGTTGGCCGCCGGACATCCTTCAATGTACGCATTCGCGCCAGTCAGATAACTCACGCAGTCACCGCTAGAAAAGACAGCTCGTCTCCAGCAGAGAGGCGGCAGGACAGTCATGGACCCAACCAGTATCCCGCAGTACAAAGACATTTCCTGGCGATGGATCGCCTATGCCGCGTCGGCGATCGTGGTGGTTGCCGTCGGCTTCGGCTTCCTGCATGAAGTGGAACTCAAGCAGGACGTGCAGTGCGAAATCGTGTCGCCATCGGAAGTGAAGGTACGGGGTTTGAGCGGACTCGTGACCTCGGTATACGTGCGCCCGTCGGAGCGCGTGGCAGCCGGTGCGCCCTTGTTCACGCTGCAGCGTGACCTGTCGCTGTCGAGTGACGGCCGTCAGCGCACCGTGTTCGACTCGCAAATGCGCGACGAACAGATTCGCGTCGCAGACGAACAATACGCCCAACGCAAGGCGCAATTGACCGCACAGCGGGATGCTTCGCTGCTGACGGGTTCGAGCCGTAAAGCGGAGCTCATTGCGCTGGATGAACAGATTTCCCAGAACCGCCAGCTTTCCGACGAATCGCAGCAGAAACTCGTGCGGCTCAAGTCGGTGTCGGACTACGTCACCGCGGATCGTATCGAGCAGGCGAGTGCCGATGAACACCAGGTCAAGGTTTCCATCGCCCAAGGTTTGGCGCGCCGCGAACAGTTGCGCGGCGAGATGTCGACGCTCAACGGCGCGCTGATCGACCTCAACGCGCAGCTGAAAGAGAACGACGCGCGGCACGAACAAGGCATTCAGGAAATCCGGATGCGCTTCGAACAGTCGCGCCAGGACGCGACAATTTCGGCGCCGCAAGCCGGGGTCGTCACGTTTTCGAAACTCGTGACGGGCCACACGCTGGAGGCGTCCGACGTTGCGCTCGTGATTGCGACCGACGACAAGGGCGCATTGCGGGCGGCGCTGCGCATTCCGTCGCGCCGTCGCGGGTTCGTCGAAAAAGGCCAGATCGTGCGGCTCAAATTCGACGCGTTTCCTTACGCGAAATTCGGCAGCTACGAAGCACGCATCGACGCCATATCGGACACGACGATGCAGTCGTCCCCCTCGCTTCCGGGCATGCCCGGCTCGCTCGCCGCTCAAGGCGGCGGAGACGGCGACTACCTGGCGTGGGCGACGCTACGGGGCAAGACCTTCGACTACGGCAAGCAGCATTTCGACATCTTGCCCGGTATGCGCGCTACGGCGAGCATCGTCGTCGAGCGTAGAACGATTGCCGAATGGGTGTTGGCGCCGCTTTTCCGCATGATCAGAGGCTAATCAGGGGGCCCAGTGCGAACGATTTATCAGAACGAAGTCGCGGAATGCGGCTATGCCTGCCTGGCAATGGTGCTCTCGCATCTTGGCCGCGCAACCGAGGTGCGCGAATTGTCAGCCTTCAGGCCGATCTCGGCGAACGGTCTGTCCTTGATGGACCTGTACGACGTGGCGACCGAATTCGGCCTCGCCGTGCAGGCTTACCGGTTCGACGTGGCGGATTTGCCGTCGGTCAAGCGAGGGTCGATTCTTCACTTTGGCGGCGCGCATTTCGTGGTGTTCGAGAAATGCGGCCATGGCTATGTTCAGGTTGTCGATCCAGCCAGCGGCCGGCGGCGCGTGTCCATGGATACGTTCGTGGCGAGTGTGTCGGGCTATCTGCTCGAATGTTCCGCTACGCCTTCCATGCCGCGCATTCGCGCGAAGTCGCAGGTGCCCGGCGCGCTTGCCCGCGTACGGGCGTTGAACCCCGCACTGCGCAAGCAACTGGCGAAAGTGCTGTTCGTCACACTGGGCAGCCAGTTCGCGATCCTCGCCATGCCCTATCTCGGCAACCTCGTGCTCGATTATGTGGTATCGGCGGACAACATCAATCTGCTGAGCGTGCTTGTTCTGACGTTTGCCGGCATCTTCGCGGTCGGTGCGCTCAGCCAGTACGTGGAGACTCGTCTCGTCGAATTGCTGCATCAGCTTACGCAAATCAACATGACCGAAGGTTTGCTCGGTCATCTGCTGCGCAATCCGATGTCGTGGTTCGAGAAGCGCCACGTCGGCGACATTTTTGCGCGCATCAAGGCGCAGGACGAGATCAGCGTGCATGCGACCCGAACCGTGACGGCAATGTGCATCGATGTCGCTGTGGGGACGCTCGCACTCGCGCTGATGCTCGTGCAAAGCCGGATGCTGACGGCCGTCGCTCTCGGCATGTTCATCGTCTATCTTGCGGTCGCATTGGGCATGTTCGCCCGCATGCGGGACAACCATGCGCTCGTGCTCGAGACGTCGGCACGCTGCGACGATGCGTTGATCGAGACGATCCGGGCAGCGAGCCTGATCAAGCTTGCTCAGGGAGAAACGCGCCGCACGGCGCTCTTCATGATCAAGTACAAGGAATATGTCGCGGCGCTGCTGACCAGTAACCGGCTGACCAGCGCTCGCGACGCCATCCTCAAGTTGGTCCAGTATGCGGACACGATTGCGATCACCTGGTTTGCCGCGCGGCTGATGCTGGCCGGCACGGTATCCGTGGGCGTGTTCTATTCGTTTCTGATCTACAAGTCGCTCATGTCCGAGCGTCTTGCCCACGCCGTCAATGGTGCGTTTGCGTATTTCATGCTGAGCGTGCCGACCGCACGGGTGGCGGACATCGTCGAGTGTGAAGAAGAGCGCTACACGCCGCTTGCCGACTGCAACCGTGTGACCGAGATACGCATGTTCGAGCGTATTGAAGTGCGCCATGTCACGTTTCGCTACGGCGTGTCCGACCAGCCGGTGCTACGCGATGTGAGTATTGATATCCGGCACGGCGACAAGATTGCCATTACGGGGCCTTCGGGCGCCGGAAAATCGACGTTGTTCAAACTGCTGTCGGCCGCCGAGCCGCTCCAGGAAGGCCAGATCGCGCTCAACGGCATTGCGTGGCCCAATCTGACGGTCGACGAGATCCGGCGGCACGCCGCGCACATGCGTCAGGGGGATCTGATTCTGCACGGCTCGATCGCCGAAAACATCACGTTGTTTGCTGCGAGTATTGACGAAGATCGCGTGCATGCGCTCCTCGAAGACGTCGGCTTGTTGCAGGACGTCATGCGCCTGCCGATGCGCACACGCACGGTGATTAGCGACACGATTGCGAACATTTCGGCGGGCCAGCGGCAACGATTGCTGTTGGCGCGCGCGCTCTATCAGGGCCGCAGTCTCCTGCTGCTCGACGAGCCGACGTCCAATCTCGATCCGGCTTCGGTGCAGCACGTGGCCGCCTTGCTGCGCCGGCTGACCTGTACGGTCGTGGTGATTACACACGACCGGTCCCTCGCCGCCGCGTTCGATGTTCGATATCGACTGATGGACGGCGCGCTGGTGCCCGAGACGCCTGATCACGCGCACCGTTTGCCGGAGCCGACCTATGTTTGAGTTCCGCCTCGCGCGCCTGGCCGCCGGCCTGTCGTGTGCCATTGCGAGCCCCGCGTTCGCAACGGACCTTCTCACGGTCACGCAACAGACGCTAGGCCGCGACTCCACCCTTGCGCAGGCACGCGCCGGCTACGCGGCGGCACAGCAGGCCGTTCCCCAGGCGCGCGCCGGCCTGCTGCCGCAGATTTCGGCGGGTTGGGGACGCACTTATAACAGCATAGCGGCCGATGGTTTTCCGAAGACCACATACTGGCAGTCGGGATGGACCATCAATATTGCGCAGCCATTATTCGACTGGACGAAGTGGAGCACCTACAAGCAGGCGGATTATGTCGAAGCGCGCGGCACGGTCGAATTGAACGCTGCGCAACAGGCCGCGATTCTGCGGGCCGTGCGCGTGTATTTTGAAGCGCTGGTCGCCGAGGACGAACTGCGGCGCGTCAGCGAATACGCGAGCGCGGTCGATCAGCAACTTCAATTGATCAACCGGAGTAAAGCCGGTGGGGAAGCGACGCTGATCGATCTGCGCGACGCCCAGACCGCGCGCGAGAAGGTGGCGCTCGAACAGATGGATGCTGAAAATACGCTGGCAGCCAGGCGCCGGGCGTTCGAGCAAGCCACGGGCGTGCCGTTCGAGACGCTCGCGCGATTGCCTGACTCGTTGCCGATGCCGCGCCTGCAGCCTGAGGACATCGACGCGTGGGCCGGCCAGGCGAAAGATCACGCGTTTGAGGTCCAATTGAAGCAACTGGATTGGCAGATTGCCAGAATGGAGGTGAGCAAGGCCACCTCGGCGCATCTGCCGTCTGTTTACCTGACCGGAAGCTATACCCCGGCGGGCGCGGCATCCGGCTACTCGCGTCCCACGACGACAACCACAGGCATGCTCGCCATCTCGATACCGGTTTTTTCCGGCGGTGAGACGCAGGCAAAGGTAAAGGCGTCATCTGCTCTGGAAGACAAGGCGCAAGAGGGTCTTGCAGGCGCCTCGCGTGACGCCGAGGCGGCGGCGCGTGACGATTACAGCCGCTATCAATATGGGCGCACGCGAATCGATCTGCTCACGCATCTCGTGGCGTCATCGCGAGAGGTGCTGGCGGCGACTCGGGTCGGCTTCCGGGTGGGTAGTCGGACGGCCAGCGACGTCCTCAGAGCGATCGATGCGCAGTATTCCTCGCAACGCGATTTGCTGGCCGCCCGCTATAGCGCCATCGTCGCGCTGATGCAACTCAAGGGCGACACGGCCGCGCTGAGTATCACCGACGTGGTCCAGATCAACGACATGTTGGTGCGCTGAACCCGAACGGCCTCGACACGAGACAAGCCTCACTGCACGAGCGCATGCCATGAGGCTTGCATCGACAATTCAACCCACGCCGGGCAGGCACACGCCTCGGAAGCCGAGGTTGACCGGATTGTGCAACACAGTGTTCAATCCAGCTAAACTTGACTCTGTGCGTATGCACATATAGACTGCCCTTCATGAACCGTCCTCTCTCTTACGACGAATGCAACTGTTTTGCGCTGCGCCAGGCGGCGCGCCACGTCACGCAAATCTATGAGCGCCATCTCAGCGCCGTTGGCCTGACGGCTGCGCAGTTCACGATTCTCGCCAAACTCGCGCGTACGCCGAATCTGCCCATGGTGGATCTGGCGGATGCCATGGTGATGGAACGCACCACGTTGGTCCGCGCCATGAAGCCTTTACAGCGCGAGGGGCTGGTAGTGGCCGAATCGGCGGAGCATGACGGCCGCACGTTGCTGTTCAGCCTGACGGACAAGGGCGAAGCGACGTTCGACCAGGCCGCCATTGCGTGGCGTGCGGCGCAGGAAGAGTTTGAAACGAAGTTCGGCCATGCGCGCGCCAAAACGCTGCGCGCCGAGTTGTTCAGCATCACAGGATAGTTGAGGCGCACGCGCTCGTTGATACGAGCTTTAGCGCGCCTGCTTATGTGCATACGCACTCACAAACGAGGAAGTGCCGCAATGGAAGGGCTAATCGACGACGACTGCTTTGCGATCCGCCAGGCCGCACGATATGTCTCACAGATCTACGACCGGCACCTGGCGAATGTTGGACTAACCATTACGCAGTTTTCGCTGCTGGGACGGCTCAAACGCACCGGCCCCATGACGATGAGGCAAATGGCCGAGGCCATGCGCATGGAACGTACGACGCTGGTTCGCACGATTCAGCCGCTGCGCCGCAATGGTCTGGTGTCGAGCGAGGCACTCGGCGCCGACGCGCGGGCGCTGACGATCACGCTGACAGCCGCAGGGGAAGAGCGGTTGAAGGCAGGCCGTGAACATTGGTATGCCGCGCAGGCGGAATTCGAGCATCGTTTTGGCGAGCGGCGCGCGGCCGCTCTGCGTAGCGAGCTGTTTGCCATGACTCGGGATTGAATCCAAGGCCGCGAGTGCGGCACCGGCCCACCGGCGCAATCCAAGCGCCGTTTTTTTCACCTTAACGAGTGCATACGCACATATCGACATCATGTCCACTACTCCAGCGACTATCGCCCCGCCGAGCGCGGCGCAGACCGCCAAACCGGCACGGCGTATTCCGTGGATGTTGCTAGCGATCATCACGGTCCTCGTGGTGCTGGCGCTTGCTGCGTCGTATTGGTTCTTCGCCGGCCGCTTCGTCGAAACGACGGACGATGCATACGTGGGCGGAGATGTCACGGTGATGGCGCCGAAGGTGAACGGCTTCGTCACGGACGTGCTCGTGCATGACAACCAGTTCGTCCACGCGAACGACGTGCTGATCCGGCTCGACTCACGCGATTACGACGCGCGGCTCGCGCAGGCCACGGCGGAAGTGCAGAGCGCGCAAGCCGCGGTGACCGAACTGCAGGCGAAGAAATCCTTGCAGCTCGCCACCATCAACGAGCAGGCCGCGGAAGTCCGCGCGTCCGGCGCCGAATTGACCCGCAGCGCCGCGGACCAGACGCGTTACCGCGAACTGGTGAAGGACGAGGCGGTATCGAATCAGGTCGTTGAACGCGCGGATGCCGATCTGACCAAAGCACGCGCCGCGGTCGATCGCAGCGGCGCCGCGCTGATCGCGGCGCAACGCCAGATTGCCGTGCTCGACGCGCAGATCGGCGACGCCGAGGCGCGCATCGCCACGGCGCAGGCTGCCCAGCGTGTGGCGGCCCTGAACGTGGAGTACACGACGATTCGCTCGCCGATCGACGGTTATGTCGGCAATCGCACCGCGCGAGTCGGCTTGCTGGCGAACACCGGCGTGTCGCTGCTGACCGTGGTGCCTTCGAGCGGACTCTGGATCGACGCCAATTTCAAGGAGGACCAGTTGAAGAAAATGCGCGTCGGCGACAGCGTCGACGTCGATCTCGATGCGTCGAGCAAGCGCATTCACGGCGTCGTGGAAAGTCTGGCGCCGGCCACCGGTGCGACCTTCAGCGTACTGCCCGCCGAAAACGCCACGGGCAACTTCACGAAGATCGTGCAGCGTGTGCCGGTGCGCGTGCGGCTCGAAGCGCCGAAGGACATGCAAGGCGTGCTGCGCCCGGGCCTCTCGGCAACCGTGAAAGTGCATGTCGATGCCGCTCCGGTCGGCAATACGCCGGCGCGCGGATGAGCCGATCATGACTCAAGTTCTCGCCAACCCCGCCGACCTGCCGACACGCACCAAAGTGGCGGCGTTCACGTTGATGTGTCTAGGGTTCTTTATGGCGACGCTCGATATTCAGATCGTGGCGTCGTCGCTCAAGGATATCGGCGGCGGTTTGTCCGCGAGCCAGGACGAACTCTCGTGGGTGCAGACGTCGTATCTGATTGCTGAAATTCTCGTTATTCCGATGTCCGGCTGGCTGACCCGCGTGTTCTCGACGCGTTGGGTGTTCGCGTTTTCCGCGCTCGGCTTCACGATCACCAGCATGTTGTGCGGTCTCGCGTGGGACATCAATTCGATGATCCTGTTCCGCGGTTTGCAGGGCGCGCTCGGTGCAGCGATGATCCCGACCGTGTTCACTACGGCGTTCGTGCTGTTTCCCGGCAAGCAGCGACTGATTGCATCCACCACCATTAGCGCGCTCGCCACGCTCGCGCCGACCATCGGCCCGGTGATCGGCGGCTGGATCACGTCGCAATGGTCGTGGCACTGGCTGTTCTATCTGAACCTCGTGCCCGGCGCCGTCGTCACGGTGATGGTGCCGAAATACGTGCACTTCGACGAGGTCGATCTGTCGTTGCTGAAAAAAGGCGACTACCTCGGCATTCTTCTGATGTCCGGGTTTCTCGGTTGCCTTGAATACGTGCTGGAGGAAGGACCGCGCAAAAACTGGTTCGGCGACGACCTGATCCTCACGTGTACATGGGTGGCGGCGATCTGTGGATTCCTGTTCATCGTGCATGCGTTCACCGCGAAAGAGCCGATCGTCGATTTGCGCGCATTGGCGATCCGCAACTTCGGCATAGGCAGTCTGCTGTCGTTCATCACCGGGATCGGGATTTTCTGCGCGGTGTTCCTGACGCCGGTGTTTTTATCGCGTGTACGCGGGTTTGATTCGTTGCAGATCGGCGTGGCGTTGCTGTCGGTAGGCTGTTTCCAATTGGTCGCGATGGTGGCGTACTCGGTGGTCGCGCGCTTTGTCGATATGCGCGTGCTGCTGGTGTTCGGGCTGGTGCTGTTCGGTGTCGGCTGTTATCTGTATGTGCCGCTGACCAATCAGTGGGGCTGGCAGGAGTTGCTGATCCCGCAGGCGTTGCGAGGCTTCGGCCAGCAGTTCTGCATTCCGCCTATCGTGACGATGGCGCTCGGTTCGTTGCCGATGTCGCGGCTTCGTTCCGCCAGCGGCCTGTTTAATCTGATGCGTAACCTTGGCGGCGCGATCGGCATTGCGGTGAGCAGCACGATGCTCAACGACCGCCTGAACCTGCACTACGAGCGGCTCGACGAGCATCTGAACGTAGGCCGTCCGGTGGTCGAGTCGATCTTGCAGCAGCAAAGCGCACATTTCGCGGCAGTGGGCGGCAACGTGCTGAATGCGGCAAACGCCGGGCTCGGCGAACTGCACGCGCTGCTGTTGCGCGAAGCACTCGTCCTCACGTTCTCCGACACCTTTTTCGCCCTGTCGCTGTGCTTCCTGGTCGGCCTGCTGAGCGTGCTGTTTTCGCGCCCGTTCGGCAACTCCGCGCCGCCGCCCGACGCTCACTGAGGAATTCACCATGAAACCGATCCTTCTCAAAGTACTGGCGAGCGCCGCAATGCTGACGATTGCAGCGTGCGCGGTGCAACCGGAAACGCACGCGGATTTGCCGCAGACCGTGAAGACCGTTGCGCCCGCTGCGTGGAATGTCGAAGCGCCGCAAGACAGCGTGAGCGCAAACGCGTGGTGGGCGCAATTCGGCGACCCTGTCATGCATCAACTGGTCGAAACCGTGTTGACCGGCAACCTCGACGTGCAGTCGGCAGTGGAGCGCGTCAAGCAGGCGCAGGATCTGGCGACGCAAGACCGCGCGGCCTTGCTGCCCGAGTTGAATGCGAGCGCGACTGCCTCCGACTCGCGTCAGAACACGCCGCCGCCGCTCGGGTACGTGCGTCAGGCCGGTGTCGGCCTGACGGCCAGTTGGACGCCCGACGTATTCGGTGGCGAACGTCTCGCCGTGCTCGCGGCGCAGGCGCAGGTGTCCGGACGCCAGGCGGCTCTGAACGAGGTGCGCCTCGCGCTCGCGGCGAATACCGCCGCAGCGTATATCGACCTGCGCTGGGCACAATCGCAATTGCAGATTCTGAGCGACAACGAGCAGATTCGCGCGCGCGCATTGAAGCTCACACAGCAGCGTCTGCATTACGGGCTGTCGACACAACTGGATGTCGCACGCGCGCAGAACCAGTTGCAAGATTTGCAGGCGCAGATTCCGCGCGTGCAATCGGCGGTGCAGCACGAGTTGAGTCTGATCGCGGTGTATTCGGGGCGCACGCCGGAAAGCGTGGACGGGTTGCTGCTCGCCAATGCACGCGATATTCCGGTGCCCGCGCAAAGCGTGCCGCAGATGCTGCCCTCGCAAGCGTTGTTGCAGCGTCCCGACGTACGCACCGCGTACGCGACGGTCGAACAGCGCGCGGCGGAAGTGGGCGTATCGAAAGCGCAGCGCTATCCGCAGTTCAGGATCAATCTCGCCGACGGCCTGCTGGCCTCGTCCTATCTCGGCTTGCCCACGCTGACCGACAACCTTTTTAGCGCCGCCCTGAACGCGACGAGTCCGATCTTCAACGCAGGCCGCATTACCGCGAATATCGACGCGAGCGAAAGCCGCATGCGCGAATCGCAACTCGGCTTGCAGCAAACCATGTTGCAAGCCCTCAAGGAGATCGAGGACAACCGCAGCGATCTGGTGAGCGGCGCAGTGCAGGTTCAACGGCTTGGCGGCGCGCTGGACGCGTCGGACCATGCGCTGCGTCTATCCACCGAACTGTACAAGGGCGGCGTGTCGAGCTTTCTCGATGTGCTCGCGGCGCAGGAAGCCTTTCTGCGCGATGCCGAATCGTTGAACCAGGCCAAACGCGAGCATGCGCTCTCGGCGGTCGCGTTGTACCGCTCGCTCGGCGGCGGCTGGGATGTGCCTGACGCGGTCACGGCGGTATCGGCGAATAACTGATGCATGCGTGTGACCAATGAGGTGTTGAACCAACAGGAGAGAAGCAATGGCGAATCAGCGCGAAGTAGTGATCTGCAATCCGGTGAGAACGCCGATCGGCGCGTTCGGCGGATCGTTGAAAGAGGTGCCTGCAACCGAACTCGGCGCAATCGCCGTGCGAGAGACCTTGCGCCGCAGTGGGCTCGATGCGGCGGCGCTGGCATCGGTCGTGATGGGTAACGTGATTCAGGCGGGCAACAAGATGAATCCGGCGCGCCAGGCGTCGATTGGCGGCGGCGTGCCGGTAAGCGTGCCCGCGTTGACGGTCAATCGTGTGTGCGGCTCGGGTGCTCAGGCGATCGCGTCCGCAGCGCAGGAGATCCTGCTGGGTCTCGGCGATGCCGCCGTGGCCGGCGGCATGGAGAACATGGACCGCGCGCCGTATCTGCTCGACGGCGGCCGCTGGGGCTACCGCATGGGCAACGCGCAAATGCATGACAGCCTGTTGCGCGACGGCCTGAACGACGCGTTTTCGGGCGAGCACTCTGGATGGCACACCGAAGATCTCGTCGCGCAATTCGATATCACGCGCGAAACTCAGGATCGTTGGGCCGCGCGTTCGCAACAGCGATTTGCGCAAGCCCAGGCGAGCGGCGATTTCGACGCCGAACTGGTCGCGGTGGAAATAGCCGGGCGCAAAGGCCCACAACATTTCACGCGCGATGAGCAGCCGCGCCCCGACACCACGGTGGAAACGCTGGCGAAGCTGCGTCCGGCATTTCGCCCGGATGGCACGATTACGGCAGGCAACGCGCCCGGCTTGAACAGCGGCGCGGCCGCGATGCTGGTGGCCGAACGCGGCTTCGCGGAAGCACGCGGCATCGAGCCATTCGCGCGACTTGCGGCCTACGGCGTCGCCGCGGTGGAACCCGGCATGTTCGGCCTAGGTCCCGTGCCGGCGGTAGAGATGGCGTTGGCGCGAGCCGGGTGGCAACTGCACGATGTCGAGCGCTTCGAAATCAATGAGGCGTTCGCCGCCGTGCCGATCGCGGTCGCGCGCAGACTCGGCATTGCGGACGAACTGATCAACGTGCAAGGCGGCGCAATTGCGCATGGCCATCCGATCGGCGCGACCGGCGCCGTGCTGACCACGCGCCTGCTCCATTCAATGCGGCGCGACGGCCTCAAACGCGGCATCGTGACGCTGTGTATAGGCGGCGGACAGGGGATCGCGCTGGCATTGGAAATGCTGTGATGCCGAGTCGATAAAAGCGGGGTGCATCGGCGTGCGAACGAGTTCGATGCACCTTGCTGACATCGCGCAGATGCGCGGCGCATCAATCTTGACTGATTCTTCGGCAAAGGACGCGGGCCTCTATTTAAAGTTTTTTCTCCGGGTTCAGTTTCGTTTAGCATCGTTGCCACTTTCACAAGAACACGACGAGACATGGCACTGATTGTTCGAAACATCCTCGGTATTGCCCTACTGCTGCTCATTGCCTTTATCTTTTCCACCAACCGGCGTGCTATCCGCTTACGGACCGTAAGCAGCGCACTGCTTGCGCAGATCGGAATCGGCGCGTTCATTCTTTTCGTCCCGGTCGGCAAGTCGATCCTCTCGGGCGCGGCGTCCGCTGTGAATCATGTGCTGGGCTACGGCAACGCGGGAATCGAGTTCCTGTTCGGCGGCCTCGTGCAGTCGAAAATGTTCCAGGTGTTCGGCGACGGCGGCTTCGTGTTCGCCGTGCGCGTGCTGCCGGCCATCATCTTCGTTACCGCGCTGATTTCGGTGCTGTACTACATCGGCGTGATGCGCTGGATCGTGATCGTGCTCGGCACGCTGTTTCAGAAACTGCTCGGCGTGTCGAAGCTCGAATCGTTTTCAGCCGTCACCACCATCTTTCTCGGTCAAAGCGAAATGCCCGCCGTGGTCAAACCGTTTACGCGCGCCATGACCGGCGCCGAATTGTTCGCGGTGATGTCGAGCGGCATGGCGGCCGTGGCCGGGTCGGTGCTGGCGGGGTATGCGGGCCTCGGCGTGCGTATCGAGTATCTGCTGGCCGCCTCATTCATGGCGGTGCCGGGCGGCTTGCTGTTCGCGAAGATCATCCACCCCTCGACCGAAGCGAGCCGGGTTCATCTCGACAACCTCAACTTCGACGAGAAGCGTCCCGCCAATGTGATCGAAGCAGCGAGTTCCGGTGCGACCGTGGGCCTGAAGATCGCGGTAATGGTCGGCGCGATGCTGATCGCGTTCGTCGGGCTGATTGCGTTGCTCAACGGGATCGTGGGCGGCATTGGCGGCTGGTTCGGCCATCCGCAGTTGTCCATGCAATCGGTGCTTGGCATCGTATTCGCGCCGCTCGCCTATCTGATCGGCGTGCCGTGGAACGAGGCCACGATTGCCGGCAATTTCCTCGGGCAGAAGGTCATTCTGAATGAGTTCGTCGCCTATGCTTCGCTGTCGCCGTATCTGAAAGACGCCGCGAGCGTGACCGCGGCCGGTCTGCAGGCGCTCGATCCGCGTACCATTGCTATCCTGTCGTTTGCGTTGTGCGGCTTTGCGAACTTTTCGTCGATCGCGGTGCTGACGGGCGGCTTTAGCGCCGTCGCGCCCGAACGCCGTGCCGAAGTCGCGCGTTACGGCCTGCGTGTCGTGCTCGCCGCGACGCTCTCGAACCTGATGAGCGCCACGATAGCGGGCATGTTCATTACGCTGAATTGAATCGAGGATTGCTGGATGAATATGGAACAACTACTGGAGCGCGCGGGTGCCGCGCGAGAAAAGGCCTACGCGCCTTATTCGAAATTCAAGGTCGGCGCGGCGCTGCTGACCCAGGACGGCCAGGTGTTCGACGGCTGCAACGTCGAAAACGCCTCGTACGGTTTGTGCAATTGCGCCGAACGTACCGCGTTTTTTAGCGCCATTGCGGCGGGCTATCAGCGCGACCAGTTTGCGGCACTCGCCGTGATCGGCGACACGGACGGCCCGATCGCGCCGTGCGGCGCATGCCGCCAGGTGATTATCGAACTGGGCGGCCCTGAATTGCCGATTCGCCTCGGCAATTTGCATGGCGCGACGCGCGACACGACCGCGCGTGAACAATTGCCGGACGCGTTCTATCTATGAGCCGGCATAAAGTCATCTACGACACCGACCCAGGTGTGGACGACGCCATGGCGCTCGTGTTTCAGGCGCTGCATCCGGATATCGAACTGCTTGGCCTGACGAGTGTATTCGGCAACGCGACGATCGAAACGACCACACGCAACGCGCGCTTTCTCGCCGGGCGATTCGCCAAGGGCGTGCCGGTCGCGCAGGGCGCGGCAGCGCCGCTCAAGCGCGCCGCGCCTGAGCCACTCGCATGGATTCACGGCGACAACGGGCTCGGCAATATCGCGTTGAATACAGCGGAGCAGGCCGCACTCGACACGCGCCCCGCGCACCGCTTCATCATCGACACGGTGCGCACGCATCCTGGTGAGGTGACGCTGCTTGCGGTAGGGCCGCTCACGAACCTCGCTCTCGCGCTCGCGGACGATCCGCAGATCGCCTCGCTCGTCAAACAGGTGGTGATCATGGGCGGCGCGTTCGGCACGGACGGCGTGCTCGGCAACGTGACGCCCGCAGCGGAGGCCAACATTCTGGGCGACCCGGATGCCGCCGACATCGTATTCGGCGCGGCGTGGCCGGTGGCGATCGTCGGTCTCGACGTTACGCAGCGCACCATCATGAGCCACGATTATCTGGCGTCGTTGCGCGCTCGCGGCGGCGCGGCAGGTCAGTTCGTGTGGGACGTGTCGCGCCATTACGAGGCGTTTCACGAGCAGAGCGCGCAGCTTGCGGGCATCTATGTGCACGATTCGTCGGCCGTGGCCTATGTATTGGCGCCGCATCTCTATACGACGCGCAGCGGTCCGGTGCGTGTGCTGACGGACGGTATCGCGGTAGGCCAGTCCATTCAGAAACCGTCGACAATGCCTGTGCCCGCGCCGGCCTGGGATAGCCGGCCCGACTGCAAGGTGTGCATGGATGTGGATGTGCCGGGCATGCTGGCGCTATACGAGCGCACCATTTGCGGCACGTTTTAAGAGGGCGGCTGTCGTACAGTCGACACATCCAGCGCCTGCGCGGCATGGCGTGGATTGATCCGACATAAGCCGCTGTGCAATGCAACACGCTGCGCACCGGCAATCGTGGCCGATGTCGATCTTCAATCTTTGCTACATTTCTGCACACGCGCTGCATAAGCGTCCCTGAAGCCCTCGCTTATCGGCGCGGCGCGCGTGACCGAAATCTATCAAGAGGCCAAAGATGCGAATTCTAGTAGTAGGGGCGGGCGCCGTGGGCGGCTATTTCGGTGGTCGTCTCGCCGCGGCGGGCCAGGACGTGACCTTCCTCGTGCGCCCCGGCCGGGCGGAAAAACTCAAGCGCGACGGACTCGTCATCAGAAGCGTGCGGGGCGATCTCACGCTGCGCGACCCACAAACCATTCTCGCCGGCGTGAGCGCCGAGCCGTTCGATCTGGTGCTGCTGAGCTGCAAAGCCTACAGTCTGGACGACGCCATCGATTCCTTCGCGCCGCTCGTCGGCAAATCGACGCTGATTCTGCCGATGCTCAACGGCATGCGCCATATCGAAGTGCTCAACGAAAAATTCGGCGCCGCGCGCGTGCTGGGCGGTCAATGCGTGATCGCCGCCACGCTCAATGCCGAGCAGCACATCGTGCATCTGAACGACAGTCATGCGCTCACCTTCGGCGAACAGGGCGGCGGCGCGTCGGAACGTGTCGCGGCGATCGCCGAGGCAATGGGCGGCGCGAATTTCGACCCGCTGGTCAGCGACAATATTTTGCTGCGCATGTGGGAGAAGTGGGTGTTCCTCGCCACATTGGCGGCCAGCACGTGCTTGCTGCGCGGATCGGTCGGCGATATTCTGGCTGCGCCGGACGGCAAACGCGTCATTGAAAATCTGCTGGGCGAGGCCCGCGCCGTGGCCGAACACAACGGTTTCACGATGGGCCCCGACTTCGACGCACGCGCCACGCAGACGCTCTTCACGCCTTCGCCGCTCACCGCTTCAATGCTGCGAGATGTGGAAAACCACTCGCACACCGAGGCGGATCACATTCTCGGCGATCTGATTTCGCGCGGCGGCGACGCGCAAAAGGGCGAGCACGGCTTATCGCTGCTGCGCATCGCCTATAGTCACCTGAAGACGTATGAAGCAAGGCAGACCCGCACGTCCTGAATGAAGCCGCGGCGCGGGACCTGGCAGGCACGGCCATAACAGCCTAAATATCTGAGGTGAAGCATGCCGAGTCCAACAGGATCAGTCCCCGCGCTGAGTGCCGCGTCGGCCACGATCTTCTCGATCGGGATCGTGTTTCTCGGTTACTGGGGCATGTACGAGCCGACCGGCTGGCGAGTCGCCGACATCTTCGTGTTCGCGTCCGCGCTAATCGGCTTTGCTTGTCTCGGGCTCGTGCCGTGGGTCGCGACGAGTCCGGTCGAACCCGAAACCAGCGACAGGCGGGTGCGCATTGCGCGGCATCTGTTTCTCGCCGGTGTGGTGGCGATCTGGCTGGCGGTGGCGACATCGGTGATTTTCTAACGCCGCTCCTGTACGAACCCATAAAGAACGCGCGCCTTGCTGGGCTGCAAGGCGCGCGTTTTCGTTGCAGTTTCAACAGACCGGCTTAGCGCTCGATCTGCCGGTTCCAGCGCGTATCCCACTGTGCGCGGTGCGCGTTGATCGTGTCCCAATCCACCACTGTCACCTTGCGCACCAGATCTTCGACGTTGCCGAGGCTTTGCTGCATGGGCGGCGTCATCTTCGCGAGACGGTTGGTGGGAATCTGACGGCCGGCCTCGGCGGCTTTGGTTTGGGCCGGCGCGGACAGCAGGAATTGCGCGAGCTTCTGCGCCAGTTGCGGATCCGGGTTGTTGTTGACCACGCACAGGTCGACTAGCAGCAACACCGGACCTTCCTTCGGATTCACATAGCCGACCGGAATGCCCTTGTCGGCCAGATCGCCCACGGCGGTCGGCGTCAGCGGGAACAAGCCCGCTTCACCGGTCTGGACCATTTCGGAGATCTTCGCCGAATTCGGCACATATTCGACCACGTTCGGTCCCACCGTGCTCGCCCACTTGGTGAAGCCCGGCTCTACGTTCTGCTCGCTGCCGCCCATCAGGCGGTTGATGGCGAGAAAGCCGTGCAGGCCGAAAGTGCTGCTCGACGCCGACTGGAACACGACCTTGCCCTTGTATTTCGGATCGGCGAAATCCATCCACGAGGTCGGCGGCGCCCAGCCTTTTTCCGCAAACAGCTTCTTGTTGTAGGCAATCCCAGTCATGCCGAGCTGCACGCCTGCGCCCATGTCGTCCTTCATGCGCGCGAACGGATAAAGTTCCTTGAGCACTGGCGAGTCATCGAGCTTCTTGCACACGCCCATGCTGACCGCGCGCGCCATCACGCCGTCGTCGAGAAACACCACGTGGATCTGCGGGCTGGCCTTGTTGGCAAGCAGCTTGGCGAGAATGTCCGACGACGTGCCCGGCACCACGACCACCTTCACGTTGTTGGCTTTCTCGAAGTCGGGCAGCACCTGACTCGTATAGGCCTTTTCCATCGGCCCACCGTTCATGCCGATATAGATCGTTTTCGTTTGCGACCACGCCGGCGCGGCCGCGCCGAATGCACACAATGCGGCCAGCGCCGCGAGCGTCTTGAACAGTTTCATTGATGGGCTCCAGGGGTTCACTAAACGTTGACTTGGGCGACCGCAGAGGTCGCAACAGCAGAAAAGCGGCCAATCGAAAAAGCGTCGAGCGGCGTGGCGGTGGCACCGTCGATGACGAGATCGGCGAGCACTTCGCCGACGCCCGGCGCGAGCAGAAAGCCGCCGCCTGAAAAACCGAACGCATGCAACAAGCGCGGCACGGTGCGGCTCGCACCGATGATCGGATTGCTATCGGGCGTTTCGCCTTCCACACCGCTCCACGTGCGGATCAGCAACGCCTCGCGCAATGCCGGGAGCAGCGCGCACGCATCACGCATCACGGCGCGCGTGGTTTCCGTCGAGGGCTGGCCATACTCGCCGTCGCCATGTCCGCGTCCGCCGCCGATCACGCAATTGCCGCGCGCCACCTGCCGCGCGTAGATGCCGCCGCCATACACGCCCAGGTTGTGCGTGATGAAGAGCGGCAAAGGCTCGGTGACCCACATGTTCGGGTAGATCGGTTTCATCGGCACGGTCTCGCCGAAAAGGCCCGCAACCGTATTCGCCCATGCGCCAGCCGAGTTGATGAGCCAGTCGGCGCTGATGCGCATCTCACCGGCGCGCAATTGAAAGCGCGTGCCGTCGTGATGAAGGTCGGTGAGTTCGGTGTGTTCGCGCACGTCCGCGCCCGCGGCCCGCGCGGCCCGCGCGAATGCGGGCGACACGAGGCGCGGATTCGCGTGACCGTCCGTCGCGCACAGCGAACCGCCAATGGCCGATGCGCCGAGCCATGGATAGCGCTGGCGGAACGCCGCACCGCTGATCAACTGCGCGTGCAGTCCGTAGTCGCGCGCCATCTCGGCCCATGTTTGCAGCGCATCGAGCGCGCTTTCGCTACGGGCGAGCCGCAAATGGCCCGACACCGTGAATTCGCCGTCGATGCCGATCAACTCCGGCAAGCGGTCCCAGATACGCCGCGCGCGGATCGCGAGCGGCATCTGTTCAACCGGGCGGCCCTGGCAGCGTACGCCGCCGTAGTTCACGCCGCTCGCCTGCGCGCCGCAATAGCGCCGCTCGAACAGGCCCACGCGCAGGCCGCGCTGCGCCAGCGCCAAAGCCGCCGATGAACCGACGAGGCCGCCGCCCGCGATCGCAACGTCGTAGTGCAGGGTGTCACTCATCGCGCGCCTCCACGGGAATGTCAGCAACGTCGTCGGCATACATGGCCGGCGAGAGCGGAATGGGTTTGACGGGCGGCTGGCTGCGCAAGCGGCCTACCGCTTCGAGGGGTTTGCCGGTTTCCTCGGCGAGCAGGGTGAGCGCGGCTTCGCCGCACATGCGCCCCTGGCAGCGACCCATGCCGACGCGCGTGAGTGCCTTCAGCCGGTTGATCTCATTCGCTTCGCCGCCGCGGATGCAGCGCCGTAAAGTGCCCGCATCGATTTCTTCGCAGCGGCACACGGTCATGTCGTCGGGCCATTGCGACGCGCATTTCGCCGGTGGCGCGAAAGCCGTTTCGATGCCCTCGCGGAATACCGCGATACGTTTCAGACTGCGTTCGATCGATGCGGCGTCGGGCATGCCCGGACCGCGTGGATGCGCGATGCCGAGATCGTCGAGCAGCGCCAGCGCTGCGCGGCGGCCGGCGAGTTCGGCGGCGTCCGCACCGGCGATGCCCGCGCCGTCGCCGGCGAGATAGAGGCCGCGCACGGAACTGCGTCCCGCCGCGTCCACTTCAGGGAGCCAGCAACGGTTGGTCGCGTCGAAACGGAAGCGGCAGCCCGCGAGATCCGCGAGTTGCGTTTCGGGCTTCAGGCCGAAGCTGACGCCGACCGCATCGCATGCGATTGTCTCGGTTGCCGAACCGTTACGTGCTGCGCGCCATTCGAGCGACTCCACACCATCCACACCGCGAATGCCGAGCAGTCTCACATCGCGCTCGATGCGCACGCCGCGCGTTTTCAGCCAGCCGACGTAGTACAGGCCTTTGGCGAAAGTGGACGGCAGGCGCGCCAGTTTCGGCGCCGCGGCGATCTGCTGCGCAAGCGGACTCGTGTCGAGCACCGCCACGACGTGCGCGCCTGCCTTCACGTACTGGTACGCGACGAGATACAGCAGCGGCCCGGTGCCGGCCAGCACGACGCGTCGGCCGATCGCGCAGCCTTGTGCCTTCAATGCGACCTGGGCCGCGCCGAGCGTATAGACGCCGGGCAGCGTCCAGCCCGGCACCGGCAGCACGCGGTCCGCCGCACCGCTCGCGATGATCAGATGAGAGAACGGCACGCGAAGCTCGCGTCCTGCATGCAGGGTATCGAGGTGGCCCGCTTCGCATGCCCACGCGAGCGTGTCGGGACGATAGTCGAGATGGGGCAGCAGCGCGGCCATGGTCGAATGCAAGGCGTCGGCTTTGTGCGCCTCGAAACCGTAGAGCGTTTTTTTCGAGCGCTCGAATCCGCCGTTGGCGGGCGGCTGCCGGTAGATCTGGCCGCCCCAGCGCGCGTTTTCGTCGATCACGATTGGCTTCACGCCGGCCGCGACCAGCGTCTCAGCGGCGCGCACGCCCGCCGGCCCGGCGCCGACGATCACGATGCGGCGTTCGTCGTTCATCGGGCGTCTCCGTTCGCGTCCGCAGCGCTGGTCTCGATAGCGACGCTGCGCGTGAGCACCCGCATGCCCTCGGTGACGAGCGTCGAGCACGCGCGCACGCGCTTGCCGTCTTCGGTACGCATCCAGCAGTCCTGACATGCGCCGATCAGACAGAAACCCGCGCGCGGCGCGCCGCTGAATTCGCTTTCGCGCACGCGGCGTTGCTGCATCAGCACGGCCGTCAACAGCGTATCGCCTTGCAGCGCGGTGACTTCGCAGCCGTCGATAAAGAAGTGCAGCGGCTCACGCCGCGTTTCCGCAACGCGGATGAATTGCGGCTCGCCGCGCTCTGCGGCGGCATGAGTGGAGGGCAAGGTGGACGGCATGAGAGCGTGGGCGGAAGAAGACATCAGTGCTGGCCGATCAGAATGCGGTTCAGGCCATACACGCGGTCGAGCAGCAGCATCGCGCCGCCGGTAATGAAGATCACCAGCGCGGAGACGGAGGCCATCATCGGGTCGATGGATTCGGTGGCGTACATGTACATGCGCACCGGCAGCGTGACGGTTTGCGGCGAGGTGACGAAGATCGACATCGTCAATTCGTCGAAGCTGTTGATGAAGGCCAGCAGCCAACCGCCGGTAATGCCCGGCAGAATCATCGGGAAAGTGATGCGGCGAAACGTGGTCCATGCATCGGCGCCGAGCGAGTGCGCGGCGTGTTCGACGCTGCGGTCCAGTCCGCTCACCGAAGCCAGCACGAGCCGCATGACGAACGGCGTGATGATGATCATGTGCGCGAGCACGAGCCATGAGAACGAGCCGGTCGCGCCGATCAGCGCGAAAAAGCGCAGCAGGGCGATGCCGAGCACGAGACCGGGAATCACGAGCGGCGACAGCAACAGGCCGTTGAGAAAGCTGCGGCCCGGAAAGCGGGCGCGGCCGATGGCGAGCGCGGCAGGCAGCGCCACGATCAGCGACAACGTGGCCGAAGCGAACGCCAGCTTCAGGCTGTTGAAAAACGCGCCGATGAAATCCGGGTAATTGAGGATCGCGCGAAACCAGCGCAGCGAGACGCCGTGCGTGGGCAACGTGAGCGTTTCATCGGGCGTGAAGGCGACCAGCACGACGATCACGAGCGGCGCGAGCACGAACGCAATCACGAGCGTGTGGAAAATCAGCGCAATAGGGCCGTTCTTTCTCATGATGTTTTCACTGAGTGAGCTGATAGGTGCGCTGATGAATTAGCCGAGGCTTCTGGTGTACTTACGTTCGAGAACGCGGTAGTACGTGAGCATCACGATCAGATTCGCGACCAGCAGGAGCAGCGCGATGGTCGCGCCGAGCGGCCAGTTCAGCGAGCCGAGGAATTCGTCGTAGACGGCGGTGGCGGCAACTTTCAGGCGCCGTCCGCCGAGCAGGCCGGGAATCGCGAAGGCGCTCGCCGACAAACCGAACACCATCAGGCTGCCCGACAGAATGCCCGGCGTGAGTTGCGGCAGCACGATACGGCGCAACGTGGTGGCGGGCGACGCCATCAGCGAAAGCGCGGCGTTTTCCGTTTGCGGATCGAGCTTCTGCAACGCTGTCCATACCGGAATCACCATGAAAGGCAGCATGACGTGCACGAGTGCAATGACAATCGCGAAGGTGGTGTATTCGAGCTTGTAGGGCCCGAGTCCGATGAGGCCGAACGCCTGATTCACGAGTCCGTTGGTGTTGAGCAGCATGCTCCAGCCGAAGGCCCGCACCACCACCGATACCAGCAGCGGCGCAAGAATCACCAGCAGGAACATCGAGCGATAAGGATCGCGCATGCGCGACAGAACGTAGGCCTCAGGCGTGCCGATCACGACGCACAGCAGCGTGACCAGAAACGCAATGCCGAACGTGCGCAGAAAGATGGTGTGGTAATACGACGAGCTCAGTACTTCCGCGTAATTGCCGAACTGAAATGCGGCTATGGGCCCGCTGGCCGGATCGAAGCGATAGAAGGTCAGCACCAGCGTCATCAGCAGCGGCACCAGCACGAGCGCCACGAACAGCAGAAATGCCGGCGCGCACATCAGCCACAATGGCAAAAAAGCATGCCATGACGCACGGCGCGGTTTAGCGGATTTCACGTCGCGGTCGTCGGTTGCGGGCAGCGTACTAGCCATGATGCGCGTCCCGTTGAACGAAGCGAATCGCGTCGCTGTTCCAATCCACGCCGACCGCCGCGCCTTCCGCCAGCGGCTCCGTGCCTTCGTTCTGGCAGCACACCAGCACTTCGCCGAGCCGGCTGTCCAGCCGGTACAACCACTGGCTGCCGAGGAAGAAGCGACTCGTCACGGTTGCCGGCACACGTCCCGCGTCCGGCGCGCACAGTCGCAGTTTTTCCGGACGGATGCACAAGGTCACCGCGTCGCCGACACCCACCACGCGCTCGCGCGCCGGCAACTGCGCCATGTGCCCCGTTTCCGCCAGGTCGTGGCCGAGGTCGATGCGGATCGCGTCGCCCTCGCGCGCCACGACCGTGCCCGGCAGCATGTTGGCCTTGCCGATGAACTGCGAGACAAAGCGATTCTCGGGGCGCTCGTACGCTTCGTACGGCGTGTCGATCTGCGTGATGCGGCCGGCTTCCATCACCACCACGCGATCGCTGATCGACAGCGCTTCGGATTGGTCGTGCGTCACCATGATGGTGGTCGTGCCGATCTTGCGTTGAATGCCGCGCAGTTCGAATTGCATGTCTTCGCGCAGCTTGGCGTCGAGATTCGACATCGGTTCGTCGAGCAGCAGCACGGGCGGCGCGATTACGATGGCACGCGCAATCGCCACACGCTGCCGTTGACCGCCGGAGAGTTCGCGCGGAAAGCGATGCGCGAGCGCGTCGAGGCGCACCAGCGCCAGCGCTTCACGGATGCGCTCCTTGCGCTCGGCCTTGTCGATGTTGCGCATTTCCAGCCCAAAGCCGACGTTCTCGGCGACGCTCATGTGCGGAAACAGCGCATAGCTCTGGAACACGATGCCGAGGCCGCGCTTGTTCGGTTTCATGTGCGTGATGTCGCGGCCGTCGAGCGTGATGCGGCCGCGCGTCGTTTCGACGAAGCCCGCGATCATCTGCAACGTGGTGGTCTTGCCGCAGCCGGACGGCCCGAGCAGCGAAACGAACTCGCCTTTTTCCACCGACAGGTTCACGTCCGCGACGGCGTGCAGATCGCCGAACGATTTCGTGACGTCGGTAAGTGTGAGGAACGACATGATCTGACCTTTGGATGGTTCGACACCGGTTCAATCGACTACTGCCTCGATGACGCCGACTCTAGCCAGCCAAATTACGGTCAGTCAATTTCAAATTCCGTTTGGCGATATAAAATTCACAAAAATTCCATCAAACGGAATGTATTTGTGGGAACATCGTGGAACTGTTCCGCTCCATGGCGTCCGGAAAATCCCTATGAATCATGACAAGATTGGCGCATGGCGGGAAAGCGTCCGGGATTCCATATGAGGATAAAACGCTTTATAGTGTTCCGGTCAATGAAATAATCGAGAGCCATGAAGATGAATGCTGCCGCCAAACGGGATACCGATACTGCAGCAGAGGCGGGCGCAGCGCCCGGCCCCGGCATGCTGGAACGCGCGTTCGCGGTGATCCGCGCCTTGTCCGAAGCTCAGCCCGATGGCGGTCGCGTCACGCGACTGGCGAAAGCGGTCGGTCTGACGCAGGGCACCGTGCACCGCATCCTGCATGCGTTGATCGCGGAGGGCATCGTTGAACAGGACGAAAGCTCCAAGCTGTACCGGCTGAGCGTGGATTTTTTCGCGCTCGCGGCGCAGGCCGGCAATCCGAGCGGCATGCGCACGCTGTGCCGTCCCGCGTTGTTGCGGTTGTGCGCCAGTCTCGGCGACACGATCTTTCTGCTCGTCAAGAGCAGCTTCGACGCGGTGTGCCTCGACATCTGCGAAGGGCCGTTTCCGATCCGTTCGTTCACCGGCGATATTGGCGGGCGCGTGGCGTTAGGTGTCGGGCAGGGCAGTCTGGCGATTCTCGCGTTTTTGCCGGAGGCGGAGCGCGAAGAGATCATCCGCTTCAACGTGCCGCGAATTCGGGGCTACGGCGTGCTCGACGAAGTCTATTTGCGCACCGAGATCGAACGCGTGCGTCAGTTGGGCTACGCGGGGCGCAATAGCGGCGTGCTCGACGGCATGGCGGGTGTGGCGGTGCCGATTCTGGATCGCACCGGCGTGGCGGTGGCGGCGTTGAGCGTCGGCACGCTGGCCGCGCGCCTGGGCGACGACCGCTTACCGATGGTGGTCGAACTGCTGCGGAGGCAGGCCGATGCGATCGGCCCGCAAACCAATCCGTTCGATGTCGCGTTGCGCAGGCCGATGCATGGCTTGTCGCGCGCCATGACCACCGAACGGATCACGGGATAAGCGCAGGCGAAGCACCAGGCGTCACGCTCAAGCCACGAGCGTGACGCCCTTTGCGGCAGCGCGAAAACCCGCGCGCCAGATGCCGCTGAAAACCGCTTAGAACACCTTCACCGGCACATTCACGACCAGCCGGTATTCCATGTTGTTGCCATCCGAGTAGTGGTACTGACTGTTGTGCCACATGGCGATGAACGTGACCTTCGTATCCTTGAAGCGTCCGCTTTGCAGCGTATAGCTCGGAATGAAACCGAACTCGTGATGGTGGCCGTGCACCGGCTCGCCGTTCTTCCAGTAGAGATCATGCAGCGGCGCCGACGGCGAAGCATTCTCCGCCGCACCCGCGGATGCGTCCGCGCCCCAACCGTATTGCCCCCAGAACATCGCCTTGAGTCCCGGCACACCGGCATATTTGCCGTCGAACGTATAGCGCAATTGCAGCGACTGCTCGTGCGGCGCGTTGTAGTCCACGTCCATCGAGTTGGTCAGGTAAATGCCGTTGGTCTCGTTGACGTAGTCGAAGAACTGGTCGCCGAGCACCTGCTGGTAACCGAGCAGCAGCGCATGCGGGCCGTGCTGTGCGGAAACCGACACGCTGTAGGCGTTGCTGTTGATGTGCCCCTGACGTGACGCGCCGGTGTCGTGCGTCGAGTAGATGTTCGCGAGCCCGCTCCACTTGATGGTGGTCGGATCGCCGAACGACTGCGCGACCGAGCCGTAGTACTGGCGCCAGACGTCGTCGGCCTGATCGACATACAGGGCCATTTCGCCGTTCTTCGCGTAGTGCCAGGTGCCGCCCACATACGTGAGGCGATCGATCCGCGTGCCGCCATACGAGGTGGTGAGATTGGTCAGGTTCGTGTGGCCGCGCGCGTCGACTTTCGTGAAACTGCCGGCCTCGAGCGTGGTGTGCACGAGATCGTTGCTGACCATGGAAACGCCGAGGAAGGTCGGCGGCAGCGCGCGATTGTCGTGTGGTTCGAGGAACGGGTTGGTGACGATCTGCAGACCATACTTCACGACCGTTTCCGAAATGCGCCCCTTGATGTCGTACATGCCGGGGTAGGCCCACGCGAGTTGTTCCGAACCGCCACCGTCCTTTCCCACGTGCACCATGTTGCCCGCGCCGTTGCCGCCGTCGAGCTTGAGCGCGCCGAACAGCGAGGCATCCACACCGAAGCCGACCAGTCCTTGCGTGTAGCCGGATTCATAATTGGCCTGCACGCCCTGAACCCACGCGTGACGGTAGATGGCGTCAGGCGCCTGGAAGTAATCGGCGTAGTTGCGAAACAGCAGATTCAGATGGCTGTCGGCGATAAACCCTTTGCTCGCCGCCTGGCTCGACAGCGGTGCGGGCGGCGTGACCGACTGATTGGCTTCGGCGTTGACGATGGCGTTGGTGGTGTCCGGCTGGTCGTTACGCACCTGGCCGCCCTGGTCCGCGCGGCGCTTGCCGGATGGACTGCTTTGCGCGACCGAAGGTTCCGGTGCATGTTGCGTAGGGGACGACAACGTTTGCGCTAGCGCTTGAGCTTTAGACGTTTCGGAGGTGGGCTCCGAAACACCGTCGTCGGCATACGCGTTCGCGGCGAGGGTCAACGCGGGAAGCGTGAATGCGCAGTAGAAGAAAGTTGCAGCTCCGGTTTTTTTTGACCGGTTTTTTGATCGGGTATCTTTCATGGAATACGTCTCTGATTATTGTGGTGAACCTTTGGCCGGCGCGTAGCCAGTCCAAGCGAATCGCTCAGTCCTGCTGATGACAGGACGAGCGAATCCAACGGCGCGACGGCCCGCCGCGCCGGAGAATACGGTTTTAACTTCTTGGGTTTGCTGCTCTAGCGGTGTTCCAGCGGCGCTTCCTTCGGGACGTCCCCCACGCGAATGCATGCGACGCGTGTCGCTTTGGCGCCGTGCGTGACAGGCTGCGGAATCTCCCGCGCGCAGGCTTCGATCGCATCCGGGCAGCGCGTGCGAAACGCGCAACCGGACGGTGGACTGAGCGGCGAGGCAATCTCGCCGCGTAACAGCAGATGACGGCGCGCGCGCTCCACCACTGGATCGGGGACCGGCACGGCAGAGAGCAATGCCCGCGTGTACGGATGACGTGGCGTGCCGTACACCTCGCGCTTGTCGCCAAACTCCATCACTCGTCCCAGATACATCACCAGCACGCGGTGGCTGATCGCTTTGACGACGGCCAGATCGTGCGCGACGAACAGCAGGGAGAGCGACAGTTCGCGTTGCAGATCACGCAGCAGGTTGACGATCTGCGCCTGGATCGACACGTCGAGTGCGGATACGGGCTCGTCGCAGATCACCAGTTGCGGCTCGCCGATCAGCGCGCGCGCAATGCCTACGCGCTGGCACTGGCCGCCGGAAAATTCGTGCGGATAACGGCGCAGATGCTGGGCGTTGAGGCCGACGCGTTCGAGCATGGTCAGCACGCGGCGTTGCACGTCGGCGCGCGCAATGTCCTGGCCGTGCGTCGTCAATGGCTCGGCGACGATCTGTTCGATCGTCATGCGCGGGTCGAGCGAGGCGAGCGGGTCCTGGAAAATCATCTGCACGTCGCGGCGCAAACGCGACGTATCGCGTTGCGCGCCGGGCACTACGGTTTCGTCGCCGAGCCAGCGCACGCTGCCGCTCGCCACGGGAGCGAGCCCGATGATCGCGCGCGCAAGCGTGGATTTGCCGCAACCCGATTCGCCGACGAGCCCCACGGTTTCGCCGCGCCGCACGGTAAATGACACGCCGTCCACCGCGCGCAGCGTCGCTTTGCCGGACCACGGAAAACCGCCGCGCGGTACGCCGAATTGCACCTTGAGATTGTCGACGCGCAAGAGCGTTGCCGCGTCCTGGTTTGCAGGAGGAGTGGAGTTCATACGTGTTGGGCCTCGAGAATTTCCGCTACCGGCCGATGGCACGCGCGCAGCGCGTCGGCGTGACCTTCCGCGGAAGTGAGACGCGGGCGCGACTCACGGCAGCGATCGGTGCAATATCCGCAGCGCGGCGCGAATGCGCAGCCCGCGCCGACTTCGCCGGGCAGCGGCGGATTGCCGGGGATGGTTTGCAGGGGGCGCTCGTCGTCATCGTCGGTCAGGCGCGGCAGCGCGTTCAGCAGGCCGAGCGTGTACGGATGCGTCGGCGCGGCGAACAGCGCGGCGGCGCTCGCCTGCTCGACGGTCTGGCCGGCGTACATCACCATCACGTCGTCGCACAAACCGGCCACCACGCCCATGTCGTGCGTGATCAGAATGATCGCCGTGCCGCGTTCCTGATTCAGTTCGCGCAAGAGTTCGATGATCTGCGCCTGCACGGTCACGTCGAGCGCGGTGGTCGGCTCGTCGGCGATCAGGATTTCGGGCTCGGAGAGCAGCGCCATCGCGATCATCACGCGCTGGCGCATGCCGCCGGAAAACTCGTGCGGATACATGTTGATGCGCCGCGCGGCATCGGGAATGCGCACCGATTCCAGCGTTTCAATCGCGCGGCGGCGCGCTTCGCGGCGCGACATCTTGCTGTGCAGTTGCAACGTCTCGGTCATTTGCCGTTCGATCGTCAGGAACGGATTGAGCGAGGTCATCGGGTCCTGAAAGATCATGCCGATGCGGTCGCCGCGAATCCGGTTCAAGGCCGCTTCGTTCATGGTCAGCAGGTTTTCGCCGCGATAGGTCGCGGCGCCCGACACCTTGCCGTTGCCGGCCAGGAGGCCCAGCAGCGCCATCACGGTCTGGCTCTTGCCGGAGCCGGATTCGCCGACGATACCGAGCGTGCGGCCCGCCTCCAGCGAAAACGACACGCCTTGCACCGCGTCGACGGGTGCGCCTTCGCGGCGCGTAAAGCGCACGCTGAGGTCTTTGACTTCGAGTAGCGGCATGTCAACGGTCCTTCGGATCGAATGCGTCGCGCAAACCATCGCCGACGAAATTCACGCAATACAGCGTCACGCACAACATCACGGCGGGGCACAGCAGCAGCCAGGGCATCGATTCGAGCTTCTGCGCGCCGTCCTGAATCAGCACGCCCCAACTCGTCATCGGCTCCTGCACGCCGAGGCCGAGAAACGACAGCACCGATTCCGTCAGCACGATGTTCGGCACCGTCACGCTCGCATACACCACGACCACGCCGAACAGATTCGGCACGATATGGCGCGCGATGATCGAACGCGAACTCACGCCGATCGCCTTCGCGGCGTCGATGAATTCGCGCGAGCGCAGCGACAGCGTCTGGCCGCGCACCACGCGAGCCATGTCGAGCCACGAAAACGCGCTGATGGTGAGCACGACCAGATAGAACGCGCGGCCGAACATGGTCATCATCAGAATCGCGATCAGCATGTAGGGGATCGCGTACATCATGTCGACGATCCGCATCATCACCGCGTCGACTCGTCCGCCCAGATAACCCGCGGTCGCGCCGTACGCGACGCCGATCAGCCCGGACACCAGCGTGCCGAGCAGGCCGACTTCGAGCGACACGCGCCCGCCTTGCAGCGTGCGCGCGAGCAGATCGCGGCCGAGTTCGTCGGTGCCGAACCAGTGCATGTTCTGCAACGTGGGCGCGAGGCTGATCGCGCTCCAGTCGCTATCGATCGGGTTGTTCGGCAACAGCCACGGACCGGCCACGCAGGCGATCACGATCAGCATCAGCAGGACGAAACTGGCGAAGGCGGCGCGGTTGCGCACGAAGCGCCACGTGGCGGTGGCGAGCGGGCCGCGCGAACGCGGCGCCCTTGCTATGGCCGCGAGCGGATCGAGCGCCGCGGCAGTCGATTGAAGAGAGCGGGGCATGGATCAGTACCGGATGCGCGGATCGAGCCACGCATAGGCGAGGTCGACCAGCAGATTGAACAGCACGGCGATGGCGGTCGTCAGCACGACGAGGCCGAGCACGAGGGTGTAGTCGCGATTGATCGCACCGTTGACAACCAGCTGGCCGAGGCCCGGCAGCGCGAACACCGATTCGGTGACCACGGCCGCGGTGATCGACGAGATGCAGATCGAACCGAGCAGCGAGACGACCGGCATCAGCGCAGGCTTCATCGCGTGGCGCAACACGATCGTGCGGCCCGGCAAACCTTTGGCGCGCGCCGTGCGGATGAAGTTGCCCGACAGCACTTCGATCATGCTGCCGCGCATCACGCGGGCAATCGCGGCGACGTTGATGATGGTGAGCAGCACGATCGGCAGCACGCGATAGCGCCATTCGCCTTCGCCCCAGCCGCCGGCCGGCAGCCAGCCGTGCCCTTCGGAGGTCTTCAGCAGGATCGCGAAGATCCACACGAGTACCGGACCGAGCACGAAAGGCGGCACCACGTTGCCGATATTGCCGAGCACCATCACGAAGTGATCGACGAAGCGGTCGCGCCGCACCGCGGCCACGGTGCCGAGCGCGACGCCGATCACGAGCGCGATCGGCACCGAGACGCCGCCCACGCCGAGGCTCACCGGCAACGCTTTCCACACCAGATCGTTGACGGTCCAGTCGGCGTAGCGGAACGACGGCCCGAGATCGCCGTGCAGCAGCGAACCGAGATAGTGGAGGTACTGCAACCACAACGGTTCGTCGAGGTGGTACTTGGCGTTGAGGTTCGCGAGGACGGCCGCCGAGAGTTGCTTCTCGGTGTCGAACGGTCCGCCCGGGGTGAGATGCAGTAGCAGATAGCACGCGGTGATCACGGCGAGAATCGTCGGGATCGCCCAGAGCGTGCGGCGCAGCGTATAGGCCAGCATGACGGTGCTCCCGCGCTTAGTGCTTGATCAGATACATGTCTTGCGTGGCGCGCTGGTCGACGTAGTTGGTCGACGTATAGCCGCCCACATACGGTTTCACCAGCCGGTCCGCCGAGTACTGGAAGAGCGGCACCAGCGGATAGTCGTTCATCGCCAGATCGTGCGCCTGCGTGAGCAGAGCGGTGCGCTTCGCGTCGTCGAGCTGCTGGTTGGCCTGATCGACCAGTTTGTCGACTTGCGGGTTGCAGTAGCGCTGATCGTTCTGCACGCTGTTGCAGCGGATCAGATCGAAATACGACATGGCGTCGTTGTAGTCGACGAACCAGCCGTCGCGCGAGGCCTGCACCTTGCCGTCGTGGCGCTGCTTGAGCAGCACCTTGTATTCGACGTTTTCGAGCTTGGCGTTCACGCCGAGCTTGGTGCGCCATTCGGAAGTCGCGAACAGCGCGACTTTCTTGTGCAGGTCGTTGGTGTTGTAGGTGAGCGTGAACGTGAGCGGCTTGGCGTCCGAATAGCCGGCCTGCTTCAGCAGATTGCGGGCATAGTCCACGCGCTTGGGCATCGGCCAGGTGGACCACTCAGGCTTGAAAACGGCCGCGCCTTGCGTGCCCTTGGAAATCAGGCCGTACATGGGCAGTTCGCCGTCCGCGGTGAGGCGCTGGGTCAGCAGGTCGCGATCGAGCACCATCGAGAGGGCCTGGCGCACGCGCTTGTCCTTGAACAGCGGGTCGTCGTTGTTGAGGCTGTAGTAATAGGTGGCGATCTGCAGGCCGGTTTTCAGTTCGGAGCCGAACTGCTTGCTCACCTGCGCATAGATGCCCGAGGGGACCGAGTACGTATAGTCGAACTGGCCGGCCTGATACATGCGCATGGCCGTTTCGTCGTTTTCAATCGGCAGGTAGGTCACTTTCGTGATCACGACCTTGCTGGCGTTCCAGTACGTCTTGCTCTTCGTGCCCACCAGGCGGTTGCTCGGCTGCCAGTCGGTCAGCGCATAAGGTCCGTTGCCGACGAAGTTGCCCGGCCGGGTCCAGTCGCCGCCGAACTTCGTCACGACATCACGGTTGACCGGCGCCATGGTCGGCATGGCGGCCAGTTGCGGGAAGAAAGCGGCGGGAACTTCGGTGGTGACTTCGAGCGTGTACGGGTCGACGGCGCGCGCGGCGAGGCTCGTGAGCGGCGCCTTGCCGGCGAGAATCGCCTTGGCGTTCTTCACGAATTCGACCAGCACGGTGTACTTCGAGCCGGTTTTCGGATCGAGCACGCGCTGCCATGCGTAGATGAAGTCCGCCGCCGTGACCGGCTGACCGTTGCTCCAGCGCGCATCGTGGCGCAGCTTGAACACCCACGTGTCCGGCCCGGTGCGCGTCCACGATTGCGCGACGCCCGGCACCACCGCGCCGGCTGCGTCGATGCGCGTCAGGCCTTCGAACAGGTCGAGCGCGATCGTATTGCCGGTCCACGATTCGATATGCGCGGGGTCGAGCGATTCGGTTTCAGCCGGCACCTGGCGGGTGATTTCCTGGCTCGCGGCGAGCGTGACGCCGGCAGGTACGTTGACAGCAAAAGCGGACGGGGCAAACGAGAGGACGAGCGCGGTCAGCGCCGTCGCGTAGACGAACGGGGTTTTCATCGATTGAGATCGCAGGAAAGGTCGAGAGAGAAACGCGCTGGCGCCAGGGCGCCCGTTTAGCTGCGTTGCTCGGGCCAGGGCGGCCCTTGTTGCTCGTATTGATAGCGCGACATGCAGGATTCCTTACATTGCGTAATGCAGGCAATCCCTGGCCGGTCCGACCGGATGAGGTGCCTGCTCTTTAGAACAGTCTTGGTGTGCCCACCCAGACGACCACCGACTCGATGCGCGCGGTGTTCACCCAACTGTGCGGCACCGTCGATTCGTAATGCGCGCTGTCTCCCGCGTGCAACACGAACGTCTTGCCTTCCAGTGTCAACGACACTTCGCCGTCGATCACATACATAAACTCTTCTCCGGCATGCGTGGTGACTTCGGAGCGCTTCTGCCCGGGTGGCATTCTCACCAGGATCGCCTCGAGCTGACGGCCGCCCGTCACATTGGTCAGCCGCGCAAACAGATTGGCCGAGTCCGCAAAACCGAAAAACCTCAACTGATCGCCGCGGCTCACGCAGCGTTCTTCGCTGGGTGTGTCGACGAAATACTGCACCGTGACCCCGAGTGCGTTTGCGATCCCCGCCAACGACGTGATGGACGGTGACGCGAGGCCACGTTCCACCTGCGACAAAAACGGCTTGGAAATGCCCGCCGCGGTTGCCGTGTCATCCAGCGTGCGCTTGAGCCGTTGCCGCAGCGCGCGGATCTTGCTGCCGATTTCTAGTGCCGGATTGCTCTTTTGAATTGTCGTGACCATAGCAGGAGGAAATTAGCCCGTCAAAATTTGTTTGATATATGTAAATATGGTTTGATTGCGGTCCGGGCGCGGCATCGGGCCTTGGCGACGCCGGGTGAGGCAAGCGACCACAATCTGAGATAACACTCTATGTTGCCAGAATCGAAACTAAACCCCGCCAAAATGACCGTTTATTTCGGAAAACAGCAAACAAAGGCGGTAATGCCTGGAGTATGCACGCTCGCCGGCGCGTTTATGCAATTCGAGTATCAGCAGGATTAACGGCATGACATTACAGATTATTTTTGGCCGCGGGTGCGGATGCGGCAAAGACGCAAGGCGCAATCGACCCATGTCATCAACGCGGGATCGGTGAAATCCCTGAGTGACTCAGCATGTTTCTATTTGCAGAATCGGCCCCGCTGTTTCTCATTCCGCGCGCAGCGATCCTGTGCGGCGGAGCACTGTCCGGCCCGTTCCAACCGAACGCCCGCCGGCGTAAGGATATGACCATCACTGCCGATCTTTCCCGCCGCGGGCTCGCCGCCCGTCGCCGACTGGCACCGACGCCATCGGCCGGCCTCAGAATTTCCATTCGCCGCGATGCTTTATCATTCAGCCCGCTCCGCATGCCGGAGCGCGGCCCCGATATGACGTCGCGTGCCCCGGCAACGCGTTGCGCAGGGCGCTCGCCAACGGGACTTGCTTCGGGGCCTATCGCGAGACGGGCCTTCGCCACCCTTCCTGGTTTATCTGCTGGTTTGGCGCATTGGCGCGCGAATGCGCGCGTTCGCGCCAGGGCCCATGCGTCCGCGTGTGCGTGACGGCACAGGCTGCGCCGACTGTCTTTCCAGATTCCGTTTCATGCGCCGCGCGGCCAGTTCGCGCGACGCCGTAACCGTTTGAACAAGAGGTACACGATGAATTCATCCAATCCGCCGGGCGCGCGCGTGTCGCAGACCCGTTCGTTTTCGACGGTCTTTCTGATCGAGATGTGGGAGCGCTTCGGCTACTACGGCATGGCCGCGCTGCTGGTCCTGTTCATGATCGACAAGCTGCAGTTCACCGACAGCCACGCCACCCTCACGTGGGGCGCGTTCACGGCGCTGGTGTATGCGTCGCCCTCGATCGGCGGCTGGATCGGCGACAAGATTCTCGGCGCGCGCCGCACCATGATCTTCGGCGCCGGCGTGCTGTCGGTCGGCTATTTCATGCTGGCGCTGCCCAATGACCAGCTTGCCTATATGTACGCGTCGCTCGGCGTGATCGTGGTGGGCAATGGTCTCTTCAAGGCCAATGCCGCGAATCTCGTGCGCCGTATTTATGAAGGCGACGACGCGCGCATCGACAGTGCGTTCACGATCTATTACATGGCGGTCAACATCGGCTCGACCGTATCGATGCTCGCCACGCCGTGGATCAAGGACCATTGGGGCTGGCACACGGCGTTCGCCGTCTGCTGTGCGGGGATGCTGTTGTCGGTGCTGAACTATTTCGTCATGTTCCGCACGCTCGCGCATATCGGCTCCGCGCCGGACGCCGAACCGGTGCGCTGGAAGCGTGTCGGCGCGGTCGCGCTGGGCGGCCTCGCGCTCGGCGCGGCGACCATGTTCGTGCTGCAGCACAAGGCGATCGCGGTGGCCTGCGTGTACACGGCGGGCGTCGCGATTCTGGCGATCTTCGGCTACATGCTGATGAAGTGCGAACGCTCGGAGCGCTCGGGTCTGGTGGCCGCGCTGATTCTGACCGCGCAGGTGATCCTGTTCTTCGTGTTCTACGTGCAGATGTCGACCTCGCTCACGCTGTTCGCGCTGCGCAACGTCGATCCGCGTTTCATTCTGTTCGGCCAGACGTGGTTCACGTGGAGCGCCGCGCAGTTCCAGGCGCTCAATCCTATCTGGATCATGTTGCTGAGCCCTGTGCTTGCGCTGCTTTACACCAAGCTCGCGAAAAGCGGCAAGGACGTTCCTGTGGCGGTGAAGTACGCGTTCGGTTTCGCTGTGGTGGCGGCCGGCTTTTTCGTCTATGCGGCGAGTGGCAATTACGCGGTGAACGGACGCGTGTCGTCGTGGTTCATGGTGGGCGGCTACGGGCTGTATTCGCTCGGCGAACTGCTGGTGAGCGGTCTCGGGCTCGCCATGATCGCGCGTTACGTACCGGCACGCATGAGCGGCTTCATGATGGGCGCCTACTTCGTCGCGACCGGTGTGTCGCAATATCTGGGCAGCGTGGTGGCGAATTTCGCGCAGATGCCGGCCGGCGACATGGATCCGCTCGAATCACTGCCGCTCTACACCAAGCTGTTCACCGGCCTCGGCTGGCTCGCGGCGGTGGGCGCGCTGGTGGCGGTTCTGCTGTTGCCGCTGATGCGCAAGCTGTCGCGCGAACATCAGCGCTGCAGCGACGAAGCGCGTGAGAGCGCGCGGCAAAGCGCGGCACTGAACGGCGTGGTGGCGGAGTAATCCGCTGCAACATCGGCAGCGGTGCGAACGCGCCGCTTGCAGGCCGCCTTCACCTTGAGTGCCGCATTGAGTCCGGCACTCAATCCGGCACTTCCGGCATCAGACCTTCCTGATCGTCAATGTCCGCTCAAATGCCGGCGACGGGGGTAAGCTTAGGACCGACATCGGTCTTTCGACTCAACCCTCTTCCGGATAGTTGAGGTAGCCACCCGGATGGAAATCCATATCGCGGTCCAAGGGCATCACGATCTGTCTGGACAGATCTATCGCCAGTTGCGCGCCGGCATCCTAGAAGGGCGCCTTGCCGGCGGCACGCGCCTGCCGTCCACGCGAGAACTCGCCACGCAACTGGGGGTGTCGCGCAAGACGACGCTCGACGTATTCGAGCGGCTGCTTTCCGAGGGTTATCTCAGCGCCCGAGCCGGCTCGGGCACTTTCGTCGCCGACGGCCTGGAGCGTCTGCCGGTGGAGCGCTCCTCGCATGCTAAGGCGGCGGATGTGTCGCGCGAGCGGGCCAAGGCGAAGGCCGCCGCGCGCGCCCAGCCGCTGTGGGACGAGATGCCCGAGCGCCTCGCGTTGCCGCGTCCTTCGGTAATGTCGCCGCAGGACTTCATAGGCGGCGCGACCGACAAGACGCTGTTCCCCTTCGACGTGTGGCGCCGCTGCGTGAATCGTGCGTTGCGTGCGCAAGCGCGCGGCCCCGGCACGTATCGCGACGCGGCCGGCGAGCAGGAGTTGCGTCTCGCGATCTCGCGCTATCTGGCCTTTAACCGCGCCGTGGCGAGCAACTGGGAAGACGTGATCGTGACGCAAGGCGCACAGCACGCGCTCGATCTGCTGGCTCGCGTCACGTTGCGTGCCGGCGACGTCGCGGCTATCGAAGACCCCGGTTATTCGCCCGCCCATGCCTGCCTGAAGGCCACAGGCGCGCGTGTGGTGCCCGTGCCGGTGGATGCGCAAGGGCTGATCGTGAGCAAGCTGCCGGACAAGGCGCGGCTCGTCTATCTGACGCCTTCACACCAGTTTCCGCTCGGCATGCCGATGAGTCTCGAGCGCCGCGTCGAGTTGCTCGAATGGGCGCAGAAGCGCGGCGCGGTGATCATCGAGGACGACTACGACTGCGAGTACCGTTTCGAAGGCCGGCCGATGGAGCCGCTCAAAAGCCTCGATCGCGCCGGGCTCGTGGCCTACGTAGGCACGTTTTCGAAGACGATCTTTCCCGAACTGCGGGTCGGTTACGTGGTGCCGCCGGCTTCGCTCTTCAATCCGCTTCTCAAGGCGCGCCAGATCGCCGACTGGCATGGCTGCACGCTCACGCAAACCGCGCTCGCGGCCTTCCTGCTCAACGGCGATTTCGCCAAGCACCTGCGGCGCATGCACAAGACCTATGCGGCGCGCCGTGCGGTGCTGCTCGATCATCTGCACGGCGGCCTCGCGCCCTGGTTCGAGCCGATCGTGCCCACGGCCGGCATCCACATGGCGGCGCACCTGAAAGCGCCGCTGACGGAGGAGGCCGTGGTTGGCGCGGCGCGTGAAGCCTCGATCGGATTGTATGGACTCGCACCGTTTTATTTGCGTGTGAAGGCGCGGCCCGGTCTGATTTTCGGCTACGGCAATATCGCGGTCGAGCATATCGACGCGGCGCTCACCAAGCTAGCCGGCATCCTGCCGCGGCTCGCGCAATAGGCACGCGAACCGCGCATACGGTTTACTCAAACCTATCTAATGCCCTACAAATCAGTGTCATAAACCCACCGTACGCTTGCGCCTCTGTAATTGTTTGTAATGCAAAGCCGGCCAGATGTGCCGGCATGACACGACGACAAACCGGAGGGCGGTAAGGATGCGAGTGACGTTCATGGCAGGCAAGCGGCTGCGCGCGCGAGGCGCGTTTGGCGCATGGGGAACCTTGGGGGCGCTGGGCGCAATGGGAATCGCCGCGGGTATCACGGCGTGCAGCAGCAGTGTCGACACGCCCGCGCCGCAAGTGGCGAATGGCACGACCGCGACGCTTGCGTTGCTGGAAACCACCGACATCCATACCAATCTGCTGAGTTACGACTACTACAAGCTGGCGGAAGACAAGTCGCTCGGTCTGGAGCGCACGGCGACGCTGATCGCGGCGGCGCGCAAGGAATTTCCCAATACCATGTTGCTCGACGACGGCGACACGATCCAGGGCACCGCGCTCGCCGACTATCAGGCGCAAGTCGCGCCGATCGATTGCAAGACCACGCTCGGTGTCTACAAGGTCATGAATCTGCTGAAGTACGACGCGGGCACGATCGGCAATCACGAATTCAACTACGGCCTGCCGTTTCTCGCGCAAGTGACGGGCAGCGCGTTCGACGTGCCGAACATGAGTCCGGTCGCCGCGCAGCCGGCATGCGCGGGGCCGAACTTTCCGCTGGTGCTCTCCAACGTGCTCGGCGCGAAATCGCAGCAGCCGATCTTCAAGCCGTACACGATCCTCGAACGCACGATCACGGCCACGACGCCCGACGGCAAGACCGTCAGCGCGCCGGTGAAGATCGGCGTGATCGGCTTCACGCCGCCCGCTATCATGGCGTGGGACAAGCGCTGGCTCGACGGCAACGTCTACACGCAAGGTCTTGTCGAAAGCGCGTCGAAGTACGTGCCGGAAATGAAGGCGAAGGGCGCGCAGATCATCGTGGCGATGTCGCACGGCGGGCTCGACAACTCAACCTATTCGCCTTCGATGGAAAACGGCAGCTACTACCTGTCCAAAGTGCCTGGCATCGACGCCATGTTGATTGGCCATTCGCATCAGGTTTTCCCAGATAAAAACAGCACGGTCACCCAATTCAACCTGCCGGGCGTGGACAAGGTGAAAGGCACCGTCAACGGCGTGCCGACCGTGATGGCGAATTTCTGGGGCAAACATCTCGGCGTGATCAAGCTCGCGCTGAACTTCACGAACGGCACGTGGACAGTGGACCGAAACGCGAGCACCGCGGAAGCCCGCTCGATCCAGAACGCGGATAAAAGCTACGTCGCCGTCGATCCGGCGGTCTCACAGGCGATCGCCGCCGAGCACGCCGCGACCATCAACTACGTGAAAACACCGATCGGCACGACCGACTTTCGCATGACCACGTACTTTGCCGATGTGGGCGACGTGTCGGCTATCGAAATCGTCAACCAGGCGCAGGCGGCCTACACGCAGGACTACATCAACGCGAATCTGCCGCAATATGCGGGCATTCCGGTGTTGTCGGTGAGCGCGCCGTTCAAGAGCGGCTTCGGCGGCGGCAACGATTTCACCGACGTCGCGCAAGGCAACGTGGCGATCAACAATGCCGCCGACCTTTATCTGTATCCGAACACGATCTATGCGGTGAAGGTGACGGGCGCCGACCTGAAGGCCTGGCTCGAAACCGCGGCCCAACGCTTCAACAAGATCGATCCGGCCAACACCGCGCCGCAGGCACTCGTCAGCACGTATCCCGGCTATAACTTCGACATGATCACGTCGAAGGATTTCAGCTACGAAATCGACGTGACGCAGGCTGTCGGCAGTCGCATTCGCAACCTGAAATATCAGGGCGCGGCGATCTCGGACACGCAGTCGTTCATCGTCGCGACCAACAACTATCGCGCGAGCGGTGGCGGAAATTTCCCTGGGCTCGACGGCAGCAAGACGATTTACGCGTCGCCGGATGCGAGCCGCGACGTGCTGATCGCCTATATCAAGAAAGTGCAGGCTATCAAGGCGGTCAGCAACGGCAGCGATCGTAGCTGGCGGTTTACGAAGGTGGCAACGGCCGGCCCGGTGACCTTCCTGTCGGCGCCGAACCTGGCGGCGCTCGCGCAGGCCAACGGCATTGCCAACGTCGCCCAGATTCAGGCCGACGACGGCACGGGCAAGGGACTCGCGGTCTACACCGTGAACCTCAACCAATGAACGCGCGGCTTTCTTTGGTGCTGGCGGTGGCCGTCGCCATCACAGCCGGCACGTTCGTCACGGTGGCCACGGTGGCCGCCACGCGCGTCTCCAACGTGCAGATCGACGACTGGCAGATGCAGGGCACGGCGACGCACGCGGCCTGGCCGCTGTGGCAGTTGCGCGTGACCTCGGCATTCGGCAACGCGGCGGCGCGCGAAGCGCTCGCGGACGTGCTCGTGAATTCCACGCGGCTCGACGAACGTCGCGAAGGCGTCGAGCTTTACCGGCAACTTGCGCTCGACGGCGCGCCGCGCGCTCAGGCGACGCTCGGGCATCTGCTATTGCGCGGGCTGCCCGGCATCGCGCCGGACTATGTGGAAAGCCGCCATTGGCTGACGCTGGCGGCATCGCATGATTCGCGCGACGCCCAGGTGGCCTACGATCTTGCAACGCTTTATCGCAATGGTTACGGCATGGTGCGTGACGCAAGCCTGGCGATTCGCTGGCTCGAACGGGCGGCGCAAGCGGGCCTGCCGCTCGCGCAGTTCCAGCTTGCCAACGAGTATCGCTTCGGCACGAGCTTGCCGCACGACGACGCGTTGGCGCTGCAATGGCTCACGCGCGCGGCCAATGCGGAGTTACCCGAAGCCAACCTCGCGCTGGCAATGGCCTATCGCAACGGCGAGCTTGGCCTCGCGCGCGACGAAAGCGAGTACTGGGCTCACGTGAAGGAAAGCGAACACGATCTGAAACACGTCAGCCGGCAGTAACCGTGCGCTGAAACCGGCCCGCGATTTTCTGTCGCAGGGCGAGATTGGTCGCCCCCTGCAATGTTTTTCGCTGCAGGGGGCGCGTTTTTTCCGCCGCGTGAAAGAGCATGGCGTGCGAGCCGCGAGGTCTTTTTTGCGATGACCGGACGATCCACCTTCTACTCTCCGATGCAGAAAGTGCCGTTATTCATGCATCGAAATGACTTGTAACGTACGTTACGTGTTCGTGTTGCCGAGCCCGCCTACGCACGTTTACCCGCTAAAACAAGCATCAAAATGTGTTGCGCAGTCTGCGCCGCGCAACAAACCTTCGCTGTTATACATAAAAGAGTCGCGCAAATCGTATTAGCGCTTGTAGAATCCGGCGTTGAAGCGTGCACATGTCGTGTGCGCTTCGTGCAATTCACTGACCACAACAGGTAGGAGAAACATGCCGACTTCCGCAAAAAAGGTGGCCAAGAAGGCTGCTGCCCCGGTACCGACCAAGAAGGTTGCTGCAAAGAAAGTTCCTGCGAAGAAGGCCGTCGCAGCTAAGAAGGTCGCCGTGAAGGCGTCCAGCGCTCCGTCGCCGATCAAGGACACCTTCACGAAGGCCTCGCTGGCTGCACACGTCGCTGAACGCGCTGCTGTGGAACCGAAGACCGCCAAGGCTGTTCTGGCCGCGCTCGAAGACACGATCCTCGGCGCCGTGCATAAGAAGGGTGCTGGCGAATTCACGCTGTCGGGTCTTCTGAAGATCGTCGTGCAAGCTGTGCCGGCGAAGAAGAAGCGCTTCGGCAAAGACCCGTTCTCGGGCGAAGAGCGTTGGTTCCCGGCCAAGCCGGCTAGCGTGCGCATCAAGGCACGTCCGCTGAAGAAGCTGAAGGACGCTGCTGCAGGCTGATCGCGTTTCACGCGTTGGCGTTGTATTTAACAATGGCTGACGCTTGAGACACCCGGCGGAAATTTCCGTCGGGACGATCCGTAGTGCATGTAGTCTGAAATCCCCGTGGGTGCGAATCCACGGGGATTTTTTATGCGCGTTCATGGCGTGTGCGAAGCCGGGCGCGAGCCCGAGGACTGTCCAAGTCACGCACCGCGGTGCTGCGTATGCACCGTACTAGCGCATCATGGGCCGCCGCAGTACGATGACAGCGGAGCCTTGCCGGCCGGGATGCGCTGTTCGCGTGCATGCACCGTGTTTAGTACGCGAAAAGCTCAATGGCATAGCGCTTGCTTGATCGATTGTCGAACACCGAATGCGCAGCGCATTCGCCTTCTATCCGACAACAAGAGCGGGGCGTGACATGCGATGCTATGACGAGATGCGTCATCATGACGATGCCGTGCGACCACACTACGCGCGCTTTGAGCGATGGCTGGTGGAGCAGGGCAACGAGGCGATCGCACGCAAGCGTGCGGAAGCCGATCTGCTGTTTCGCCGGGTCGGCATCACCTTCGCGGTGAACGGGGACTTGTCCGGCACCGAGCGGCTGATTCCCTTCGACCTGATTCCGCGCATCATTCCGCGCGGCGAATGGCAGACGCTGGAGGCCGGTTTGCGCCAGCGGGTGCAGGCGCTCAATCTGTTCATCCACGACGTCTATCACGATCGCAATATCGTGCGTGCCGGTATCGTGCCGGCCGAGCAGGTCTATACCAACGCGCAATATCGGCCTGAAATGCAGGGCGTGAATGTGCCGCTCGGTGTTTACGCGCATATCGCCGGTGTCGACGTGGTGCGCGCGGGCGACGAAGGCGAGTTCTACGTACTCGAAGACAATCTGCGAGTTCCGTCGGGCGTGTCCTATATGCTCGAAAACCGCAAGATGATGATGCGGCTTTTCCCTGAACTCTTCGTGCAGAACCGCATTGCGCCGGTCGCGCATTATCCCGATCTGCTGCTCGATACGCTGCGCTCGGTCGCGCCCGAAGGCGTCGACGATCCGGTCGTGGTGGTGCTCACGCCGGGCATGTACAACTCTGCGTATTTCGAGCACACCTTCCTCGCGCAGCAGATGGGCGTGGAACTGGTGGAAGGCAAAGATCTCTTCGTCGACGACAACTATGTGTTCATGCGCACCACGCAAGGGCCGAAGCGCGTCGATGTGATCTACCGCCGCGTCGACGACGATTTTCTCGACCCGCTCGCTTTCCGCAACGACTCGGCGCTCGGTGTGCCGGGTCTGCTGACCGCGTATCGCGCCGGGCGCGTGGCGCTCGCGAACGCCATGGGCACCGGTATCGCCGACGACAAATCGATCTACCCGTACGTGCCGGAAATGATCGAGTTTTACCTCGGCGAGAAGCCGATCCTCAACAACGTGCCCACGTTCCAGTGCCGCAAGCCCGACGATCTGGCCTACACGCTCGCGCATCTGCCGGAACTGGTGGTCAAGGAAGTGCATGGCGCGGGCGGATACGGCATGCTCGTCGGACCGGCTTCGACGAAAGCCGAAATCGAGGCGTTCCGTGAGCGTCTGATTGCGCGTCCGGCCGGCTATATCGCGCAGCCCACGTTGGCGCTTTCCGCGTGTCCGACGTTCGTCGAAAGCGGTATCGCGCCGCGCCATATCGACTTGCGCCCGTTCGTGCTGTCCGGCAAGACCGTCACGATGGTGGCCGGCGGACTCACGCGCGTGGCGTTGCAGGAGGGTTCGCTCGTCGTCAATTCGTCGCAGGGAGGCGGGACCAAAGATACATGGATGGTCGACTGACGCGGTTGCCGCTCGCGGTTGCAGATGTTTTCACGCAACCGCGCCTGCAACCCAGCGCGCCGGGGCGGCACGCAATACGCAATACGCACGCCGCCGGCGCATACGGATAACCAGCGCGAGCCTTTTACTTCGACAAGGTCTCGCGTCATCAGATACGGAACGCCGTCATGCTAAGCCGAACCGCCGATCACCTTTTCTGGATGGCCCGCTACATGGAGCGCGCGGAGAACACCGCCCGCATGCTCGACATCAACCTGAAGGCGCTGCTGTTGCCGCAGACGCCCGAACAGGAGGCGCGCGCGCAACGCTCGGTGCTGCGCATTTCCGAACTCGAAACCGCGTTCGCGCAGCGCTACGACGAACCGACCCGAGAACATGTGCTCGATTTCATGGTGGCGGATTCGACCAATCCGTCGAGCATCCACTCGTGTTTGCAGGCCGCGCGCGAAAACGCCCGCGCGGTGCGCGGCACGTTGACGACCGAGTGGTGGGAAACCATCAACGACACGTGGCTGGAATTCAACGAGCGCATTTCGTCCGGCCAGGCGGCGCACAATCCCGGCGCTTTGTTCGAATGGGTGAAGTTCCGCTCGCACCTCTCGCGTGGCGTGACGATCGGCACCGCGCTACAGGACGACGCGTTCTTCTTCACGCAGCTCGGCACTTATCTGGAGCGCGCCGACAACACCGCGCGGATTCTCGACGTGCGCTTTGCCGACGTCGAACCGAATTCACGCGACGCCGCGCGCCAGCTCGAAGATTTCTACTACTGGACGTCGATTCTGAGTTCGGTATCGGCGCTGGAGATCTATCGCAAGGTGTATCGCGACGTCGTCACGCCGGCACGCGTGGTCGAACTGATGATCCTGAATCAGCAGATGCCGCGTTCGCTGCTGGCGTCGCTCGAAGGCGTCTGTGCGAACCTCGCGATGCTGCGCACCTCGGGTTCGAACCAGTGCGAACGGTTCGCCGGCAAGCTGCGCGCCGAACTCGTGTACTCCGACATCCGGCAGATTTTCGAAGCCGGCCTGCACGCCTATCTGACGCAGTTCCTCGCTCGCGTGTTCGAGCTTGGCAATCTGGTTGCGCGTACCTACCTGATGCTGCCAGTCGCCTGACGGAGTTTTTTTATGTACCTGACGATCCGCCACGACACGTCCTATCGCTACGAAGCGACTGTCCATTATTCGATCCAGCAACTGCGGCTGACGCCGTCGAGCGGCGCCTCGCAGGTCGTGCGGCGCTGGAGCATCGACGCGCCGGGCAAGCTCGACGCGACCTTCGACGCTTACGGCAACGTGCTGCACACGCTGGTCATCAACAAGCCGCATAGCGAGATCCGTCTGCACGTGGCCGGCGAAGTGGACACGATCCCGCTGGTCGATGGCTATCTGCCCGACGCTGTCGGCCCGATTCCGCTCGAACATTTCACCTGCTCGACGCGGCTGACCGAGGTCGATGCCGCGGTGCGCGAACTGGCCGAATCGGTGCCGAACCTGGCGAACTCGGCGAACCTGATCGCGCTGTCCGAACAGATCGTGCAGCGTGTGAAGTACAACCCGGGCGTCACGGAAGTTACCAGCACGGCCGCTCAGGCGCTCGCGCTCGGCAACGGCGTGTGCCAGGACCACGCGCATCTGATGCTGGCGTGCTGCCGCGCGCGTGGCATTCCCGCGCGCTACGTGAGCGGCTATATCGAGCCGGGTGATGTGGAGCATGCCGCGAGCCACGCGTGGGTTGACGTCTGGCTCGAAGGCAAGGGCTGGATTTCCATCGACGTCACGCATGCCGCATTCGCCAGCGAAATCTACTGCCGCCTCGCCGTGGCGCGAGACTATGAGTCGGCTGCGCCGGTGCGCGGCCGGCGTATTGGCGGGCTGGAGGAACAGCTGAAAGTGTCCGTCATGGTCAGTGCGCAACAGCCGCAGCAACAGCCGCAATAGCAGGAAGAACGGGGCGGCGACCAGAGAGGCCGCTAGAGGCTCTGGTGAGCGCCAGGCCTCATAACCATTCAGATTGGGCCCCCAAGGCCGTTATACGGAATGGCGGCGCATGCGAGCCGCATTACAATAGCGCCGTTCAGTCGTTTTTTTGCGGGTACCTTTTCTTATGACCTATTGTGTCGCGATGTCCGTCGACGAAGGTCTCGTGTTCCTCTCGGACACGCGCACCAATGCGGGCGTCGATCACATCAGCACCGCGCGCAAGATGTCGGTGTTCGAGCAGCCCGGCGAGCGCATGCTCGTGCTGCTGGGCGCCGGCAATCTGTCGCTCACCCAGGCGGTGTTGCACGAGTTGTCGGAGCCTGCGGATCCGTCGCTGCCCACGCTCTGGAACGCGCCAACCATGGCCGACGCGGCCCGTGTGATCGGCCGCGCGGTGCGGTGCGTGCATCAGCGCGAGGCCGAGGCGCTGCAGGAATTCGGCGTCGACTTCAATTGCAGCTTCATTCTCGGCGGGCAGATCGCGGGCAACCGGCCGCGCCTGTTCATGATTTACGCGGCGGGCAATTTCATCGAGGCGTCGGCGGTGAACCCCTATTTCCAGATTGGCGAGGCCAAGTACGGCAAGCCGATCATCGACCGCGTGCTCACGCCCTCCACGCCGCTCGACGAAGCCGCCAAGTGCGCGCTCGTCTCCATGGACTCGACGCTGCGCTCGAACCTGTCGGTGGGATTGCCCCTCGATCTGCTGGTCTACCAGAAGGACGCGCTGCGGGTCACGCGCTTCGTCTCGATCGATCAGGACAACGCGTACTTCGAGATGATTCACCGCACCTGGGGCGAGCGATTGCGCCAGGTGTTCGGCGAGATTCCCGACCCGGACTGGCAGGATTCGCCGAACGTGCCGTTGCTGCAACGCGAGCGGGCACTGGTGCTGTATCGCGCGCCGGTCGGCGCGGATGGCATCGAGCATGAACTCGACGCGAGGCCCGCGCAGACGTTGGCGCAGGCCGAGAAGGGCAAGTCGCAGCGCAAATAGGCTGCTGGCGTATGACCCGCTTCCGCTGGCTTGGGCGGGAGACGCAACATGGCGAGGCCGCCAGCAGCCCCAACCGGCTGCTGGCGGCCTTTTTTTGCCTCAACCGGCGTGGATCGGCCGCGCATCTGACGAGCGGGGCATCCACGAGTATGTGATCGATCGCGCTGACGCGGCACGCGTGCCGGCGTCACTGGGGCCAGGGCGAAAAAAAACCAGCCACAGGCTTTCGCCTGTGGCTGGTCTTCAACTGCGTGTTGCTTCAGCAGTCCGTCAAGTTCGATTAGAACTTGTGGCGGATGCCCAGGCTGACCAGCTCTTGCGAGCTGGAAGCCGAGTTGTAGCCGTACGAACCGATTGCAGCGCCTGCGTCGACCAGCGTGCCGGCCGAGGTGCGTTGCTGGCCGCTTGCGTGCTGATATGCGCCAACTAGGTAGATGTCCGTGCGCTTCGACAGGTTGTAGTCGCCGCCCAGGGAAACCTGGTGATACGTTGCGCTCGAATCGCCGCTAGCCTTCGTGTAGGTGTAGCCCACGCCAACCAGCATGGCCGGCGTTGCCTGGTAACCCAGGTATGCGCCACCGACGTTGTACTTCTCGGTCGAACCGAAGCCCGAGTTTGCGTCCGGCTTGTACTGTGCGTTGCTGTAACGCAGGTTAGCCGTGAACGGGCCTGCGACGTATTGCACAGCGACCGAAGCGATGCCGATCGACTTGGCTGCCGCGTACGCGCCGTTGACCTGGTTGTCGAACGTGCCGTCCGACGTGCTGCCATTCCAGCCCACCGAGCCTGCCGACGTGCGGCTAGCCAGCGTGTTGCCGTTGTCCATGCGGAAGTAGCCAGCAGCAACGCTGAACGGGCCCGTTGCGTACGTTGCAGCGCCCGACCACGATTGACCCGAACCCGTTGCACCAGCCACGCCGCCCAGAGCGTACATGCCTTCGAACTGGAAGCCGCCCCACACCGGCGAGGTGTACTTGATGGCGCTGCTCGTGCGCGAGGAGTTGTCGTTGTTGTCGACGTCGCCCGGCGTGGTGAAGGTCGAACCGAAGTAGTTGTCAGCCGTCAGCGGCTGAACCAGGTCGACGAGCGGGTCGTATTGACGACCCAGCGTGAACGTACCCCATTGGTCGCCCGTCAGGCCGACGTAGGCTTGACGACCGAACATCTTGCCACCTTGACCCAGCTTGCCGTTGTTGATGTCAAAGCCGTTTTCCAATTGGAAAATCGCCTTCAGACCGCCGCCGAGATCTTCGGTGCCTTTCAAGCCGAAGCGATTGCCTTGCAGGTTGCCGCCAACCAGGCCGACCTGGTTCGAGTTCTTGCCCGAAGCGTCAACCGTGTTGTGTGCGTACTGGATCGATTCATCGATCAAACCGTACAGGGTCACGCTGCTTTGAGCATGAGCGACGCCAGTGACGCTCAGGAGCGCCAGCGAGAGGGTAGACAGCGCGATTCGTTTCATCCATTTCTCCACGCAGATGATTAGTTTGTTGTTGCGGGAAGGAGAATAGCGCAGGAGGTCTACCGGCTAGAACTGGAAAAAAAAGACTGTCTCCAAAAACTGACAACTCGCGCAAAGCCTTGTATTTAAAGCGCCTTAACGATTATTTCCGTTTCAGCAACATTTAATCGTTGACCAAGCATTATTGTTGTTTTGTTGACAGTGACGGCTCTGGCACCTTCACTTTCGACACTTATTTGAAGGTCTGTCGTAAGAAACTCGTCTACTTTTTTGGGGCGCTTTGTAGGAAACACGTAAAAATTTCGATGCATTTCGCTTGACGCACGCGCTGGACAGGTCTCTCCCGCTGTGGTCAGGCGCACCACGCTGGCGCATAGGCGGAGCACGCGGCGCGGGGCGGATTGCAACCGCGTGGCCTAGGGATTCGGGTCGCGTTCGCCGTTGCTGCGCCGCGCGACCGTTGCCGCAGTCAGCCCGGCAGCGGCGGCGAACAGCACCGAAGTCCACGGGTGCCGCCTCACGTAGCGATCCGCCGCAACGGCTTTGCGACCGGCCTCGATCAGCGCGACGGCGGCGATGCGAGTGGCTTGCGCCTCGGCCGATACGACAGTCCTGCCGAGTTTGACCGCCGTCGCGCGTGCCGACTTCTTGTTACTCGCTCGAGCTCGAAGCGCCGCTGCCGGCGTCGCGCCGGTCAGCGTGCCGGATGTCGCGTCAGACTGGACGCACGCGAGCGCGGCGTCGCTCGAAGCGGTGCGCTCACGCGCGACTTGCGGCGCGGCTTCCGCGGCGACCGTCGATGCCGCCAGCACCGACGCCAGCTTGGCGCGGCTGCCGGGCGGCGTGTCGTCCTGCATGCCCCAGCCTCCGCGCGGATCGAGCATACGTCCGCGCGCCGCTGAAAACTCCGCGCCGAGCAGCAGCACGGCGGCGGAGAAATACAGCCACATCAACAACACGGCGAGGGAGCCGGCCGCGCCGAACGAACTTGCCATCCCGGCGTGCGCGATATAGAGCGCGAACAGCTTTTTGCCCGCCGAAAACAGCACCGCGGCAACGATCCCGCCCACGAACGCATCGCGCCAGCGCACGCGAGCGTCCGGCAGGAACTTGAGCAGGCCGGCGAACGCAAAGGCCAGCACCAGCAGGCCGACGCCGAGTTGGAGCAGGTTGCCGATCACCACATACGGCGAGTCGCCCCACAGCCACTTGCCGATGAAGGTAATGACCGTGTCGAGCACCAGCGAAACGATCAGCAGGAACGCGACGCCGAGCACCAGGCCGAACGAGATCAGGCGCACACGCACCAGCGCGATCACGCTCGATGACCGTGGCCCCGTATACGGCCACACTATATTGAGCGCGCTATTGAGCGACGAAAAGGTGGCCGAAGCGCCGATCGCCAGCATCGTGAACGAAATGATTGCCGCAATGCCGCCGGCGCTGCCGCTGTGATGGGCATTTTCGACGATGGTTTGCACGCCCGCGGCAGCCTGGTCGCCGAGCAATCCGTGAATGTGGTCGAACAATTCGCCGCGCGCGGCTTCTGCGCCGAAGAACCAGCCGGCCACGGCGATCACCATCACCAGCGTCGGCGCAAGCGAAAACGCGGCATAGAAGGCGATGCTTGCCGCCATGGCCGCGCAGCGGTCTTCGGCAAACTGTTTGAAGGCGCCGATGGCCCAGTTGGCCTGCTTGCGGGCCACCAATTGCAGGTTCTCGGCGGAAAGCGTGTCGATGTCCATGGTCGTGTTTCTCAAAAGGTACAGGCGCCGCGCGCGTCAGGCGGTTGGGCGGGGGCGAACCGTTGAGGCAGCCTTGACGCAGTCTTCGCGTGAAAGCCTTCCGCAAACCTTGTGCCTGTCACTATAACAAGCGGCCGCGGCATGCGCGGACCCCGCGCACCTCGAGCGGGGCGTGCCGTTAGAATGCCGAGGGATCCCCATACACTTTGCTCGCTATGCACTCGCACGAACTCGTACAGCAGTTGGACATCATTCCCGCCGAACAATTGGGCGCGCATCTACCTGCGCATGTCGTCGAGCAATTGCCGGCCCAAGGCGTGACGGTTTTCTCCGTCACCGACGACGCTTCGGATACCGCCGAATTCAGCGCGCGTTACGGCTTCGGCCTAGAAGACTGCGCGAACACGATCGTGATCCGATACAAGAAAGAGGGCGCCGAGCATTACGCGGCGCTGGTCTCGCTGGGTTCGCTGCGCCTCGACATCAACGGCGCGGTGAAGGCGGCGTTGGGCGCGCAGCGGCTTTCGTTCGCCAAGCGGGAAGCGGCCGTCGAGCATAGCGGCATGGAGTTTGGCGGTATCACGGCCTTCGGCTTGCCGGCCGACTGGCGCGTTCTCGTCGACGCCGCCGTCATGGAGCGAACCCAAGTCGTCATGGGCGCTGGCGTGCGGGCCGCCAAGCTGTTGCTGGCGCCCGATGTATTGCGTCAGTGGCCGCGCTGCGAAGTCGCCGCGCTGACGCTGCCGGCGGAGTAACGCCTCACCCGGCCCGCGTGCACGAAATCGGATCGGCAGACGGCGCCGCCGCGTCGAGCATATCGTGAGCAGCGCCGGCAAAGTGCATGCATTGGCCCGGCGGCTGCCGCCGATTGGCCAAGCCTGAAGTTTTCCCTCGCTCCGCCGTTAATCCTGAAGATGGACATGAATCGCCGGGGCGTCCGCCTTGGCGGCGCGTCGACAAACAAGTACAAGGGATACGGAGATGGAACGGTTTCGCCTGAAGGTGCGGCTTTGGCTCGCACTAGCGGTAATGTGCATGGGTATTCTGGCAATCGGCCTGTGGGGCGCGTTCAAGACACGCGACACGATGATCGCCGACCGCCAGGCCGAACTGAAGAGCGTGGTCAGCGTCGCGTACAGCGTGCTGGACCGCTATAACGGCCTGGTCGCCTCGGGCGCCGTGCCGCTCGCCGACGCGCAACGCTCGGCGATGGCCGATCTGCGCGCGATGCGCTACGACGGCGCCGGTGGCTATCTCGTGATCGAAGACGCGCAGGCCCGTGTGCTCATGCACGGCGTGCGTGCCGACCTCGAAGGCAAGGACATGAGCGGCTTCACCGACCCGCAAGGGCGCCACGTATTCAAGGACGGCTCCGATCTCGCCCAGCGCGAAGGCGAAGGCTTCATCCACCTGCAGTTCCTGAAGCCCGGCTCCAACCAGATGGCGCCGAAGGTCAACTACGTGCGCCTCTACAAACCATGGGCCTGGACGATCGTCACCGGCGTATTCACCGACGATATCGACGCTGCGTTCTACACGACGCTGATCCAGTACGTGGGCGCCGCGCTGATGCTGTGTCTGGTGGTGTCGCTCGTGATCGGCGTGATCCTGCGCAGTATCTTGCGGCAACTCGGCGGCGAACCGGCCTACGCGGCGCAGATCGCCGCGCGCATCGCCGACGGCGAGCTCGACCTGGTCGTCGAAACGAAGGCGGGCGACGAAGCCAGCCTGCTCGCCGCCATGCGGCGCATGCAGCAGCGCCTCGCGCAAGCGATCGCGCAGATTCGCGGCGGCGCGACGCTGATCTCGACGGTGTCCAACGAAATTGCCGCCGGCAACGCGGATCTGTCGCGCCGGACCGAACAACAGGCCACGGCGCTCGGCGAAACCGCGTCGAGCATGGAGCAGATCACCGCGACCGTGAAGCAGAACGCCGACAACGCGAAGCAAGCGAGCCAGCTCGCGCATAACGCATCGGAGACAGCAGCGCGCGGCGGCGAAGTGGTCGGTCAGGTGGTCGAGACGATGCGCGGCATTTCGCAGTCGTCGCATCGGATTGGCGACATCATCGGCGTGATCGAAGGCATTGCGTTTCAGACCAACATTCTCGCCTTGAACGCGGCCGTCGAAGCGGCGCGCGCCGGTGAGGAAGGGCGTGGCTTCGCGGTGGTGGCGGGCGAAGTGCGCAGCCTCGCACAACGCAGCGCGGCGGCGGCCAAGGAGATCAAGGCGCTGATCGAAGAGTCGGCCGCGCAGATCGAAGGCGGCTCGCAGTACGTGAGCCGCGCCGGCGAGACCATGCAGGAAGTCGTGCAGGCGGTGCGTCGCGTGACGGACATCATGGGCGAGATCAGCGCGGCTTCGGTGGAGCAAAGCTCGGGCATCGAGCAGGTCAACATCGCGGTGGCGAGCATGGATCAGACGACCCAGCAAAACGCGGCGCTGGTGGAGGAGGCGAGTGCGTCCGCGGATGTGCTCAAAGCGCAGACCGGCCAGCTTAGCGCGGCAATCGCCGTATTCACGCTACCGGAAGGCCGCTGACCGAAAGCCCGCCGTTGGGCGAGGCGGGCACGTCGTCACGCCAATGCGATACCGGCGCGGCTCAGCAGACGCTGGTTGCGCTCGGACAGATTCTTCATGCGCAATTGTTTGCCGGCTTTTCGATAGCGCTCGACGAGGCCTTGCAGCGCCGCGAGCGCGGAATGGTCGGCCAGCAGCAGATCGCGGCAGTCCACTGTGACGCGCTCGGGATCTTGCAGCGGGTCGAACAGCTCATGAAAACGGGCGGTCGACGCGAAAAACAGCGTGCCGCGCGGCGTGTAGATCTTGTCGCCGGCGCGATCTTCGACATGCGCATGAATTTCGCGGGCGTGCTGCCACGCGAAATTGAGCGCGGCGATCACGATGCCGCACAGCACGGCGATCGCCAGATCGGAAAACACGGTGATGATGGTGACCGCCACGATCACCAGCGCGTCGTTGCGCGGCACCTTGCCCAGCACCCGCAGCGAGCCCCATGCGAAAGTCTGCTGCGCCACCACGAACATCACGCCGACCAGCGCCGCCAGCGGAATGCGCTCGATCAACGGCGACAGGAACAGGATGTACATCAGGATCATCACGCCGCTGACGATCCCCGACAGACGCGAACGGCCGCCCGAATTGAGATTGATCATCGTCTGGCCGATCATCGCGCAGCCGCCCATGCCGCCGAACAGACCCGAGGCGATATTCGCGGCGCCGAGCGCGAGGCATTCACGGTTCGGCTGGCCGCGCGTTTCGGTGATCTCGTCGGTCAGATTGAACGTGAGCAGCGTTTCCAGCAGACCGACGATCGCCATCAGCACCGCGTAGGGCAGCACCACATGCAGTGTCTCAAGATTCAGCGGGACCTCCGGCATGCGCGAAAGCGGCAGGCCGCCCGCAATATGCGCCATGTCGCCGAGCGTGCGCGTGGGCAGGTGCAGCAACTGCGTGAACAGGCCGACGCCGACGATCGCCACCAAAGCAGGCGGCGCCGCACGCGTGAGCCGCGGCAGCAGATAGACGATCGCCATGGTCAGCGCGACGAGTCCGCTCATCATCAGCAACGCGCTGCCGTGCAGCCATTGTTCGCCTTCTGGCGTGCTTTGCCTGAAATGCGCGAGCTGCGCGGTCGCGATGACGATCGCGAGCCCGTTGACGAAACCGAGCATGACCGGATGCGGCACCATGCGGATCAGTTTGCCGAGCCGCAGCGCGCCGAACAGCACCATCAGGATGCCGCTGAGGATCACGGTGGCGAGCAGATATTGCGCACCGTGTTGCACGACGAGCGCCACGATCACTACCGCCATCGAACCGGCGGCACCGGAAATCATGCCGGGCCGTCCGCCGAACAGGGCCGTGATGGTGCAGATGAAGAACGCGCCGTACAGACCCATCAAGGGATTGAGGTGGGCGACCAGCGCGAAGGCGATGCATTCCGGCACCAGCGCGAAAGACGAGGTCAGTCCTGCGAGGACATTGCTTTTGATATCGGGCAGCGCGGCCAGCCGGCCGTGAGTGGGACGAGCGGTGTTCATCTTCAGCGGGGAGGGAGTCCGGGCAAACGGCGTGCGTAGACGCGAAACGCGCGAATTCGGACAGGTGAATGTCTCGGCCTGAAGCGCGGCAATGGCCGGGCAAGATGGCGAAAAGGCTGGATTTTACAGCAGGGCAGTCAAACTCACCGGTGAGGGGCGCGGTGAGGTGGCGGTGGCGCGCAGGGGTGGTCGCGCATCGAGCCCAAAGAAAAACGCCACGCAGCCGGCGAGACGGCTGCGTGGCGATTGGGCCGCGCGCTTAAATCATCAGGCGCGAGACTTTGGTGCCTTCGAGCGATACGCCGGCCATCAAGCCGCCGTTCGTCAGGACAAAGGCTTCGACCGGGCTGGTGGCGGTCGACGTGTCGACCGCGCCGTTCGCGCCAACCTTCAGCACGGCAACCGTTGCGTCCGCGCCGGCGGCCCAGCCCTGGCTGCCGAGGAATTTGTCGAGCGCCTCTTGCGTCATGAACAGGAACACGAGCGCCTTGGACTGCGCGCCGATCTGCAAACCGAACGAGCCCGCAGCGGTGCTGTAATAGCCGGCCGTGCGGCCTGCCACGCGCAGCGCGCCTTCGCCGTATTGGCCGCCAACCCAGAAGCCTGCCGAGATCACGGACGGGAACACCAGCACACCACGCGCTTTTGCCACCAGTTCGCGCGAACCGGTAACGTTGGCGTACAAACGCGAAAGCGTCGAATCGATCCCCGCGTTGATGGTGTCGCGCTTGCCGGCGTTGGCGGCAGGCGATGCGCTCGAGGACGGCGACGTCGTCGTGCAGCCGGCGAGGCCAAGGCCCGCCGAGGCAAGAGCGGCGCTGGTCGTCATGATGAATTGTCGTCTGCGCATGATTGTTTTCCTTATGCGTTATTTACGTTATGGAGGCTGCGTTCTCGTTTCCAGTCGAGTGGTCGTATCGTGACGCAGGGCGTGCCGTGCGTCGGTTGCTAACCAGCATTTAGCGTGCCTGCCCCCGTGTTTTAGCAGGCGCGGCGTGCCGGACCCGCACGCACGGGGAAACGGCACGCGATTCGCGCGCCGTTTCCCCGTGCTGCTATGACTACGCCGATGGCCGGATGTTCTGATTGCAGCGGAACAGGTTGCGCGGATCGTAGCGGTTTTTTACAGTCACCAGCCGTTCGTAGTTCGCTCCGTACGCCTCGGCGACGCGGCCGCCTTCTTCCTGCGTCATGAAATTGACGTAGACGCTGCCCAGCGCAAACGGCGCCGCCGCGTCGAAGAACGCGCGAGCCCAGCCGATGCAGCGCTCGTCGTCGCTCGCATCGTCCCAGCGGCCGTGCACGTTCATCGCGTACAGCGTGTCGCGGCTCGAATAGGCGGTGGCTTCGACAGGCACGCGCTGGGTCTGCGCGCCGATCTGTCCGAAGAAAATCTCGCATTGCGGCGACGGCAGGTTGTCGATCGCGCCGAGCAGCGCGTCGATGAGCCCGTCCTGAATCTCGCCGAGGTTGTGCGATTTCCAGTAGTTGCGCGCGCCCGGCGTGAGCAGCGGGTCGAACGCCTGTTGCCACGCGACATACGGCATCGGGCCGAGATGTTCGCCGAGCGGCGTTCCGAATGCGCGGACCGATTCCACCACGGATGGCCCGTTTTCGACGGGGCCGTTGTAGCACATCGCGAACACGATCACCGGCTTGCCGTGCACTTCGGGCGGCAGAAACGGCAGCGGCGGCGCGAGCCGCAGCACGGCCCACACGCTCAGTTCCTCCGGCATGGCGGCGTTCGCCGCGCGGTACTTGAGCAGGGCGTCCCGCGCCTGAGCGAGCGGCAGGACGACAAGGCCGCCGTAGACCAGCGGTCCAACCGGATGCAGCGCGAACTCGAACCGCGTGACGACGCCGAAATTGCCGCCGCCGCCGCGAATGGCCCAGAACAGATCTTCATGCGAAGCGGCGCTCGCAGTGAGGAATTCGCCCTCTGCGGTCACGACGTCGGCCGAAACCAGATTGTCCACCGTCATGCCATATCTGCGGCTCAGCCAGCCGAAACCGCCGCCGAGCGTCAGGCCCGCGACGCCGGTGGTCGAGTTGATTCCGAGCGGAGTGGCGAGCCCGAACGCCTGCGCTTCATGGTCGAAATCGTGCAGCGTCGCGCCCGGTTCAACAGACGCGCGCCGTGCCGCGGGATCGATGCGCACCGATTTCATCTGCGTCAGGTCGAGCACTACACCGTCGTCGCACAATGCGCTGCCGCCAATGTTGTGGCCGCCGCCGCGAATCGCGAGCGGCAGGCCGTTGTCGCGCGCGAAGGCCACGCCCTGGCGAACGTCGGCTACGCCTGCGCAACGCAAGATGATTGCCGGATGCCGGTCGATCATCGCATTCCAGATGCTGCGCGCCTGATCGAAGTTCGGGTCGCCGGGCAGCAGCACCTGGCCCCGGATGGCGGTTTTCAATTCGTCGACGGCGCTGCTGGACACATTAACCATGGCTCATCTCCTGAGATAGTGGAAGACGCTCGCAGAACACTATTCAGCTGCCGAGAGCAAATCGGAAGTGTCCTGAAAGGTTGTTTTGCGTCCAGTAAACGAGCCTGCCCCCTGAAGTCAAACAAAGGTAAACCCGCGTTTCTTACCGATTGTCCGCGAGGGCTCGCGCGACAGGCATCCGCGGGAGCCGCCGGCGATGATGCTCGGTTCGATCCCGTGGATGGTGGAAATGCTTCGGAAAAAGATGCTGCCAGGAAGTGTTGGTTATGCGGTGGCGTGGTGGTTGCGCAGCGACACTTTCTGGATTGGCACTCATCGCGATGAGCTGGCATTTCGTTCTCTTGGCGGTTTGCGACCAGGGGCACGGTTTTTAATCTGATGTTTTTAGTGCCTCGCTGAATCGCCAGGCAGCCGTTCCGCCGATTAAAAAACACGGGGTGTGTTGTCTGTGTGATTGCCCTCACACCCACCTCGACAGTCGCTCTTTTATGTTCGGGGAAGTTCGGGGACTCACATAGCATTTCTTCTCGGCGTTCTGAGGGCAACGATCGTGTCGGTTTAATTCGTCCTGTGAGTATGTCAACGCTGGTGATAATAATAGTTGGGAGTGCGTATCGGATGGCATGATTTCCCGGGCCTTAATAAATAGCGGTAATTGACGATCTTTGACAATCCGGACACGCAATTAATCGCAAATGCGCCGTGGATGTCGCATTGCGTGGTCTAGCGCACGGTGACTGAACAGTGCTCCGCATAACTTCAACGTCCATCAGACCCAGCTGTGTCATTTGAAAATCAGTGCGTACACAGCCAATCGTTTTTCTCGAAACACGTTGAATCGGACCGGGGTTTTCCGCGAGAGAAATGCCGGACGTCATGCGGTTTCAGCGTGACGCGAGGTAATGGCGAGTGGGTTTTGAAGTTTCATTTTTAACAGTGAACAGAGATTCACTCGTTATCCAGGCCGGTCTTTCAAGAGATATAGTTAGGAGAATGAAATGAAAAAGCAAAACGGGGACGTGCTGGCGTTGGGGACGCGCCGGGCTGTATTTGCAGTTGCCGTGAGTTTGTATGCGGCGATGGCGGGTGCGCAGACGAATCAGGCGGTGACTGCGGCACCGTCGGCCGGGCCGGGGAAGATCATGATTGCGCAAGCGTTGCCGATTGATTGTTCGTCGTTCGACACACTTGGTTGCAAGGAGGAAAGCGCTGACCTCGTAACCTCTGGCGGAATTGGAATCGCCGCAGCTGCGGAAGGGTTCGGATCGCTATCGGCTGCGGGCTTGCAAGGCGGCGGAAATGGGAACTCGTCGGGAGGGGCTGCGGCTGCGGGCAATGGCGGCGGGAATGGTGGCAATGCGGCGAGCGGCGGGAATGGCGGGACTAACTCCGGCGCGGCGGGGCTTGGTGCTGGGAGTACGGGTAGCGGCAGCGGTGGGAAGGGCGGCGCGGGATCGGGAGGCGGGACTAATAGTGGTGGGACGGGTAGCGGGGGAACCGGGAGCGGTGGGACTGGTAGCGGTGGGACGGGTAGCGGCGGAACCGGGAGTGGTGGAACCGGGAGTGGTGGAACCGGGAGTGGTGGAACTGGTAGCGGCGGAACTGGCGGTGGTGGGACCGGTAGTGGCGGAACTGGCAGTGGTGGGACCGGTAGCGGCGGAACTGGCAGTGGTGGGACGGGAAGCGGCGGAACTGGCAGTGGTGGGACCGGTAGTGGCGGAACTGGCAGTGGTGGAACTGGTGGCGGAGGAGCCGGTAGCGGTGGAACGGGAAGCGGCGGAACCGGCACAGGCGGTGACGGCGGAAATGGTGGCGGCACCGGTGGCCATGGTGACGGTGGCCACGGCGATGGCGGCCATGGTGACGCTGGTCATGGCGATGGCGGCCATGGTGACGGTGGTCATGGCGATGGCGGCCATGGTGACGGTGGTCATGGCGATGGCGGTCATGGCGATGGCGGCCATGGTGACGGTGGTCATGGCAATGGCGGCCATGGTGATGGTGGCCATGGTGATGGTGGTCACGGCGATAGCGGCCATGGTGACGGTGGTCATGGCGATGGCGGCCATGGAGACGGTGGCCATGGTGACGGTGGCCATGGCGATGGCGGCCATGGAGTCGGCGGCCACGGCGATGGTGGCAAAGGCGGAAGCGGCCCCGGCGCGGGCGGTTCCGGCAACGGTGGCCATGGAGACGGCGGCCACGGCGATGGTGGCAAAGGCGGAAACGGCCCCGGCGCAGGCGGCTCCGGCAATGGTGGTCACGGAGACGGCGGCCACGGTGATGGTGGCAAAGGCGGAAGCGGTCCTGGCGCAGGCGGCTCCGGCAACGGTGGCCATGGAGATGGCGGCCATGGAGACGGCGGCCACGGCGGAAGCGGCCCTGGCGCAGGTGGCTCCGGCAACGGTGGTCACGGCGACGGCGGCCATGGCGGAAACGGCCCCGGCGCAGGCGGCTCCGGCAACGGCGGCCACGGAGACGGCGGCCACGGAGACGGGGGCAAAGGCGGAAACGGCCCTGGCGCAGGCGGCTCCGGCAACGGTGGTCACGGAGACGGCGGCCACGGCGACGGTGGCAAAGGCGGAAGCGGCCCCGGTGCAGGCGGCTCCGGCAACGGTGGTCACGGAGACGGTGGCCACGGCGACGGTGGCAAAGGCGGAAGCGGCCCTGGCGCGGGCGGCCCCGGCAACGGTGGTCACGGAGACGGCGGCCACGGCGACGGTGGCCACGGCGGAAGCGGCCCTGGCGCAGGCGGCTCCGGCAACGGCGGTCACGGAGACGGCGGCCACGGCGACGGTGGCAAAGGCGGAAACGGCCCGGGCTCCGGCAACGGAGGCCAAGGCCACGGCGGCGGCTTCGGCGGCGGCTTCGGCTCGGGCCACGGCGGCGGCTTCGGCTCAGGCCATGGCGGTGGCTACGGCGGAGGAGGAGGAGGCCACGGCGGCGGCAACGGCGGCAGCCACTAACGGCGCTGCATTCGCTAATCGGATGGGGGCCGGGCGTCCGGCCTCCATCCGGCACCACGCGGAGCGAGCGAACGAACAACCCCCGTCCGCTCGCTCCAACCCGCACCTTCCACGAGCCACCCGCTCAAGAAACCCGAACCCAAAAATTCATCGCACCACTTCGATCAGCCTCTCCTGCACCACCAGAAAAACCTTCTCCCCGGCCACGCGCCCATCTTCACGCGTTCCGCCCGTAAAGCTCCCGAACGCAGGCAACACACCACACTCCACCCCGAACCGGAAACACGGAACCCGCACTGAATCGCGGCGAGTCGCAATCCTGTACACCGGATGCACATGCCCCGCGAGCGCATACGCACCTTCGACTTTCTGCGGGTGATGACACAACGCCCACGGCCCGATTCGCCAAGGCTCCTGAACATACTCGACGCCGAGCGTCGCCGGCAGCGCACCGGCGTGCCGGTCGTGATTCCCCTCGACCAGCACCACCCTCAGCCCGGCATGCCGCGCGCGCCAGCCGTGCAATGCTTCGAGCGTTTCCCGGGCATGCGCCTCGCGCGCATGCAGCAGATCGCCGAGAAACACGAGCGTGGCCGGCTCGAACTCGGCAATCAGAATATCCAGGCGCATCAGATTGTCGGCGGTCGAACCAATCGGCACAGGAATGCCGCGTGCGCGAAACACGGCGTCCTTGCCGAAATGCGCATCGGCGACGAAGAGACACCGCAGCGCCGGATCAAAAGCCGCGCGCAAGCTCGACAGCACGAGAGAATGCCCGGCGATTTCCACCGCCATTGAAGCCGGCTTCATGTGCGGGCCGCCTTCTCGAGTTCGGCCAGCATCCGCTCCACGCGGTCCGCGAGCTTCTCCGTGCTGACCTTTTCCCGCAAGCGTCCGACAATCAACGGAAATGCAAACGGCGTTGGCTTTTTCGGGCGCGTGATGACCACGCGGCTCGCGTTCATGCGTTCGAGCGCGGTTCGAATGCGCCGGGCGTCGAGTTCCTGCAGGAGCACTTCGTCGTCGGCCTGGTTGAGCAGCAGATTGCCGCGATCGTGACTGCGAAAGATTTCATAGAAGAGCCCACTCGACGCCTGCAACTGCCGCGCGCTTTTCTGCTGCCCGGGGTGGCCCTGAAACACGAGTCCCGACACGCGCGCAATCTCGCGAAAGCGGCGCATGGAGAGTTCCGAAGAATTGAGACTCGCAAGAATGTCGTGATCCAGATCATCAGGCGAGAGCAGACCGTTTTCGAGTTTCTCCGCCCAATCGAATGGTTGCGCGGACAACAGCTCGAAGCCGTAGTCGTTCATCGAAATGGAAAACGTACCCGGATTTTCACGAGCAATGCGCCATGCGAGCAATGCGCCCAATCCGATGTGCGCCGTTCGCCCCGCAAACGGATAGCAAAAGAAATGATGTCCTTCGCGCGATTTCACCAACTCCACCACCAGTACACCCGGCTCGGGCAATGCCGACCACTTTTGCTGCAATTCGAGCAGCGGCCGCACGGCGCGCATTTCGGGTTCGTCGTAGATGCCGCCGGCGGCGCGCGCGAGCATCGTGAGCGTGGCGTCGGCGAGTTCGGAGGAAAGCGGCATGCGACTGCCCGCCCATTGCGGCATGGCTCCGCGCGATGACGTGGCGCGCCGAACCCATGCGGTCATATCCTGTACGCGAATCAATTCGAGTGCGCGTCCGCCAAAGGTGAAAATATCGCCGGGCTTAAGCCGTGAAATAAACGATTCCTCGATCGCGCCGATCCGGCCGCCCGAGAGATAGGCGACATTCAAGGTGCCATTCGCGACGATCGTGCCGATGTTGTTGCGATGCCTTCGCACCAGATCCTCGCGCGGCACGCGGTACAGCCCATCGCGTTCGCGCACCACGCGATGGTAGTCGGGATAGGCGCGCAACGCCGTGCCACCGCCTTCCACGAAGCCGAGAGCCCAGTCGAACTCAGCCTGCGTCAATTGCCGGTAGGCGTAGGTGCTGCGAATTTCGCCGTACAGTTCGCGTGCGTCGAATCCACCGCCGATCGCCACGGTGACGAGGTGCTGCACGAGTACGTCGAACGGTTTCTCAGGCGTCTCGCGACCTTCTATCTGACGCTTCTCGACGGCCTCGCGCGCGGCGGCGGCTTCGACGAGTTCGAGCGCATGCGTCGGCACGATTGTCACCCGGGAAGGACGTCCCGGCGCGTGACCCGACCGGCCCGCACGCTGCATCAAGCGCGCGACACCCTTGGGCGAGCCGATCTGGAACACGCGCTCCACCGGCAGAAAATCGACGCCCAGATCGAGGCTCGATGTACACACAACCACTTTTAGCTGACCGCTCTTGAGGCCATGTTCGACCCATTCACGCACTTCCTGATCGAGCGAGCCGTGATGCAGCGCGATCAGGCCCGCCCACTCCGGCCGTGCTTCGAGCAGCGCCTGATACCACACCTCGCATTGCGAGCGTGTGTTGGTGAACACGAGCGAGGTTCGGGCTTCGCCGATCGCCTCGGCAACGGCGCCGACCTGGCGCATGCCCACGTGGCCGCCCCACGGAAAGCGCTCGATGGTCTCGGGAATGACGGTATCGACGATCAGCGCTTTAGGCAGCGCGCCATGCACACTGGCGCGGGGTGTTTTCACGGGCGCGAGCAAGACATCGGCGGCGAAGGGCAGATTGCCGAGCGTCGCCGACAAGCCCCATACCTGCAATTCAGGCCGCCAATGGGCGAGACGCGCAAGCGCAAGTTGCGTCTGCGTGCCGCGCTTGTTGCCGAGCAACTCATGCCATTCGTCGACGATTACCAGCCGCACGTGCGCCAGCACGTCGCGTGCATCGGGGCGCGTGAGGATGAGCGAAAGGCTTTCCGGCGTCGTGACCAGTGCGGACGGCATGCGCCGATTCTGTCGCGCGCGTTCGGCAGACGACGTATCGCCTGTGCGCAGCCCGACGCTCCACGGCACGGCCAGTTCCGCCGCCGAACTTTGCAAGGCGCGCGCGGTGTCCGCGGCGAGCGCGCGCATTGGCGTAATCCATAACACGGTGAGCGGTTCTGGCTGCGTGCGGGGCGCGCGGCTGCGAGTGCTTGGGGACGCGGCGAAGGCGGCCAGCGCGCCGAACCAGACAGCCCAGGTTTTACCTGCACCGGTGGTGGCGTGCAGCAAACCGCTCGCACCGCGGCCGATTTCCTGCCAGACCTCGCGTTGAAACTCGAATGGCTGCCAGCGGCGCGCCTCGAACCAGGCGGTGAGTTTGTCGGCGAAGGGACGGCGCGCGGCGGTTTCGTCGATGGCAAAAGGTAACGGCTCGAACACCGGCTCGCGCGCGTCGAGCCGCGCCTGTTGTTCGCGGCTGCGCGGAATCCGGCGCGGCCGGGGAGCGCGGCGCCGCTCAGGTGGAGTGGGAGGGGGCGGGATCGCGCTTTCGTCGGAATCAGCCGGCTCGGTCATCGGAAGCGCTCTTTAGCATTGAATCGCGTGTTGGCAAACGGCTCGAATGGGATTTAGTGTGTGGACCGCCGAACCGGGCTGGTGGTTCACAATAGAATCTTCTCAGTTACGCGCCGTTCCGCCCTTGTGCAAATGGCGAGGCTTTGGCTGATCGCCGCTGCGGCGATACGCGACTAATCGACGAAGACGCCTTTCGCCGATCAGCCGCGCGGTGGTCGTGCTGGTGCGGCAGATGCGATCCGTTACAATGAGGCGCACTACCCATCTGGAGACTCGCTTTGAAATCTATCGTTGCATTGGTCGCAGCAGCTCTTCTGTCTTCAACGGCGATGGCCGCCGCGCCCACCACCGAAAAATTGCCTTCCGGCGTCGTGGTTGAACATCTGAGCCAAGGCACCGGCGCGCAGCCTGCCGCCGAAGATGTCGTCAAGGTCAACTACCGCGGCACGCTGGCCAACGGTACCGAGTTCGATAGCTCGGCGAAACATGGCGGCCCAGCCACGTTCCCGCTGAACCGTGTGATTCCGTGCTGGACGCAAGGCGTGCAGAAAATGAAAGTGGGCGAAAAGGCCAAACTGACCTGCCCGGCAGCGACTGCATACGGCGATCGTGGCGTTGGCGTGATTCCGCCGAACAGCGACCTGACGTTCGAGGTCGAACTGGTCGGTATCGTCAAATAAGCACACGACGTGAACCGAGACTGAGCCTCGCTCCGGATACCGCAGCGGGGCTTTTTCTTGCTCGGGGCACTGCGTTTGCCCACTGCGTATGCCCACTGCCAGGTGCCCTGTGATGAAACGCGAAAACAATGCGGTGCCCGTGACCACGATCGGTTTCACCGGCAAAACCGCGCAGGAATTTTTCGATTTGCTGAAAAACGCAGAGGTGCGCACGGTGCTCGACATCCGCCTGAGCAATACGTCGCAATTGGCCGGCTTCGCAAAGAAACAGGACCTGCCTTTCTTTCTCGACAGATTGTGCGGCGCCGCTTACCGGGAAATGCCAGAACTGGCTCCAGAGCCCGACTTGTTCAAGCGCTACAAGGCCAAAGAGCTGACGTGGGACGATTTGGCGGCCGCTTACGTGGAGCTGATTGCAAAGCGCCGGGTGGAAAACAATCTGGATGTCGATCTATTCCGCTCGGCTTGCCTGCTTTGCAGTGAACATTTACCCCACCACTGTCACAGGCGACTGGCGCTCGAGTACTTGAATTCGCGGTGGAATAGCCGCCTGAAAGTCACCCACCTGTCATAAGCGTCGAGCCGACGGCCGCACCTGTGCGCGGCAGGAGACGCCCGGCTTTCACTCGGACGGCGCGAAAAGCATCGAGATATATACGATCGTGGACACGACGGTAATACCGACTCCGATGAAAACTTTGGTGCGATTGAATTCCAATCCGCCGTTAATGGCCACGCAGATCCCAACCACGGATGCCAATGTGCCGATCGTGGCCAGTAAGACGTGAATCTTGCTGCGTATCAGCTTGCGGCGCTCCGGACTTGCGCCTTCTTTCCAATTCTCGAGTTTCACAGGACTTGTCCTTTGAGTTAACGTGTAGTGGCCCGAAGCTTTGGACCCGAGCGTGATACGGCCCGGCGTGCCTTTCGCATTACGAATGTTCCCAATGGCACAGAGCATAACCGAGCCGTCAGACCCTGCAAATAACAAATACGAGAAAATGCAGCGCCTGATTGTCACAAGTCTATTTAGTGGCACGGCACTGTCCGGCCATGAAGCAGGATTGCGCGAGTTTTTTAAAGTTTCATTGCGCCCGGTCGTCTACTATCTACTCACGCGCCGCCGCAACGCCCACCTCGCGCGCAGTCAGGAAAGATCCCGTCGTCATTCGCCGCGCGTCAGGAGCGCCAGCCATGAATATCGACTTCCACTACGGTGTGGTCTATATCGCCGCCCGCGTGGCCGGAATGCCGCCCGGCGACGCGCTCACCGTAGCGCATGCCTGCCAATACGTCGACGATGCGACCACAGCGGGCATACTGCGTTTCAAAGGCGGGGAGACATTCGAACGCTTTGCCACCGCGCACAAGTTATTCGACTATGCGACCACGGAGGACGACAAGAACCGCCTCGTGTGGACGCCCTTTCATTTTCTGCCCGCGGCTGAAGGCTCGACCCTCCACGAAAAGGCCGTGTGCCGGCCGGATAGCCCCGTGGCGCGCGAGGTGGTGCGGCGGGCGATTCTGCGGCGGGACACCGAGACCGGATTGCATCGGCTGGGCGTGACACTTCACACTTACGTCGATACATGGGCGCATCAAGGGTTCGCCGGTATCGAAAGTCCGTGGAATCGCGTTCACCTGCTGGAGGCGCAAGACTGCACGCGCAAAGGCTGGCTCGCCCAGCTCAGACTCGCCAGCGAGCATCTGCTCGAGCACCTGGAGGAGGATATTCTGACTGTCGCGCTACCGGTCGGTCATGGCGCCGCGTTGCACTATCCTGACCAGCCGTGGGCGAAATGGCATTACATCGACGGTAGAAACGAGTTTGTCCAGCGGCACAACTTGCCGGAGTTCGTGCAGGCGGCCGAGATGGCGTGCCGCGCGGTGCGCGCCTATCTGACGGGTCGGCAAGATTTCGAGAACGAGGCCGGGTTGCCGGACAATATCAGGGAAGTGCTCACGAATCTGCTCGATACCAATCGCCACGAGGACGACGACGAGCGCTTGCGGCACATTTGCCGGGTCGTGAAGGCCGGCGGTATTCCGGGTTTGAAAGAGTCGATCCCGGAATATGTGGCCAAAGGACCAGGCTCCTGGAAGTACCTGGCCACCGGTCTAATGTTCGACGACGACACCGGAGACAAACCCGTATGGTCGGATGCCTTCGAGAAAAGTGATTACCGGTTATTTCACGACGCGGTCAAGCAGCACCGCTTCGTGACTACCCAGGAAGTTCTGCCGACGCACGGACTGCGGATCGCCTGAAAGAGAGCCGCGCGTCGGACCTGGGTTATTCCACTCTGGCTTGCTGACGTTGCGCGGCCTGTTCTTCCGCATGTTTTTTGGCCACGTGCCGACCGACCAGGCAGCCGCCGACCGCGCCGGCCACCGCATGGTGGCCGGCATAGTGTCCCGCCACCCCGCCTACGAGTGCTCCCTTCATGCAGCCGGCCGCGTTTGCCGTGCCGACCGCTGCCGAAGTGAGTGCCGCCGCCACGAGGGCGAATTTGATGTAACCCGCTTTCATCTGAAAAGTACCGTCCTATTGAGTGGTTCCAAGCTGGCGCCTTTCGGCGTCATTTCAATACCCGTCCCAGTGGCGTTCACGCCACTCGTGTTCGCGCCAATGCTCGCGCCGCCATTCGTGTTCCCGCCATTCACGACGCTCGCGCCACTCGCGTGCGCGCCAGTCGCCATAACCGCCATAAACAACCGGAACCGGAGCCGGATCTCGCGCGACATAGACGGGTTGCGCGGCAACCACGCCGACTGGAATGCCGACCCCGACGGCCACATCCACATGTGCCGAGGCCGCCGACGATGCCGCCAGCACTGCCAGACCCAATACCGCGCCCATGATCTTCTTGTTCATCTGCTTTCTCCTTGCGTATCGAAGTGCGATGCATCCGATTGCCTCAGGTCTTGCCCTTACGAAGTACCGAGAGCTTTGTTGCTGAGTACGGTTTGGAGTGTAGAAGGCCGGTCCGGACACAGGTGAAACAGCGCTGCGAGATTGGTAACGCGGGATTACGGACGGCAGGTGAGCAAACGGGCTTGAATGACAAAAAAAGTACTGCCGCTCTTTGAATCTTCAAATGCTTGCCTATAGTAGAAGCGGCCAGTGGCGAGATGCACGGCGGGAAATCAACCAGACAGGACGCTTTTGCCGGCCCGGCCGAGATGCAATCGCAGTAGAAGAGAAGGGGGGAGTGGCAGACGAAAAGACAGGAAAAGTGTGGCAATGGCGTAATGAACCGAAAAAGTTCGTACTCCCCCGCATGCCCAATCGACTCAGGCTCGTGTATATATAGCCACGCCGATCTGCCTTTCTCACGTCATTCGTGGCATAGTTCGATCGATTACCACATAAGGAGCAATTAAATGCCCACGTTAGAGCAAATCCAGGCAAAGCTTAAAAAGCTTCAGGCACAAGCTGACGCCCTTATTGCCAGAAAAGCGCAAGTTGCGGTCGACCAGATTCGCGACCTGATGCTCAAGCATGGCCTGACTACTGAGGATATCGAAGCCCGTGCGAAGGCAAGACGTGCCGCCGGAGGTTTGAACGGTCATGCTGGTAGTGGCAAAGCGAAAGGCGCCAGCGCCGGTAAGGCAATCGCCAAGTATCGGGATCATAAAACCGGTGCGACATGGACGGGCCATGGCCGCGCACCGGGCTGGATTGCCAGCGTGAAAGACCGCACTCAGTTCCTGATCGAAGGCGCGAGCGAACTGAAGTCGGCGGCAAAGGCGGCTGTCACCCATGCGAAAGGCAGCAAAGGTCAGCCGAAAGGCGCGCAGCCGCCCAAGTACATCAATCCTAAAACAGGTGCTACCTGGAGTGGCCGTGGCCCGGCTCCGGCATGGCTCGCCACAGTCAAGGACCGTACGAAGTTCCTGATCGAGAGCGCCTCGGCGGCAGCGGCTGATGTTGGCTACCAGGCTGCAAAGAAAGCGGGCAAAGTGAAGTCGGCGGCGGCTGGAGGCGTAGTGAGCAAGAAAGCCGCAGCCCGAAAGGTGGTGGCAAAGAAAGCGGCAACGGCCAAAAAGACGGTTGCGAAGAAAGCTACTTCGGCAGCCGGGAAAGTAGCGGCAAAGAAAGTAGCGGCCAAGAAAGGCGCGGCAAAGCCGGCCGCAAAGAAGAGCGCCGCCACCAAGGCCGCAAGGAAAGCACCGGTCCGCAAGGTCGCGGCTAAAAGCAAAGCCGTCGCGACGAGTGCGACGAGTGCCGCTGCGGCACCGCAAGCCTCACCCGCACCAGCCAGCGCATAAGCGCAACGGAGTTGTGAAGTAGATGACCAGTACGCTCGAATCACCCCAGCAGGAAGACCAGGTCGTCCTGCTGGACGGCGTTCCTCATCCGGCGGAAGATGCCGCCGAACCGTTCATTGTCGCCAGTGCCCGCCGGGTTATTCTCTCTTATCCGATTGCGGAATCCGACTTTGAGCGGCTCGGACCATTCGACGCCGACGACGATCCTTTCTGCACGGTGCTATTTCCTGACACGATATTTCACCGTCTCGGCCCGCCCGGCGACGTCGATCTCGAGATTCATCCGCTCGCCCCGCAAGGTCTGATCGGTTACTCGGTTCACGAAGTCACCAATTCGTCGCTTGTCGCGGAAGTTGTCGCCGAGCTTGCTGCGGTTGCATCGACGGGAGCCGCAAAGCGCCATTTTGTCATTACCTTCAATGAGTCCACGTTTGAATGCGTGGCGTCGGACTATACCGTGGTCGGTGTTTATGGCGCAGGCGAAATCGCCAGCCGGGAAGCGTTCTCGCTCGTCAGGTAGTCAGGTCGAGTAGCAAGGCGCGGGCCTGCAACGGGCACGCGCAATGCGTCCTGCGTGTGGCGTAAAGGCCGGGCCGAGGTCCGGTTTTCTGTCAAACCGCAGGACGCGCATGCAACGCGTCCCGCCGATTAGCATCGAGGCCACACGCATGCTGGCAATTCCCATTACCGCGTTAGTCACGCTTCTGATCATATTGGTGATTGCCAATTTATCGAGTGGCGAGAAGAAGATCGAGCATAAGATCGAACGTCTCTATGCGAGCGACGATCCACAGTTTCTGCGTTCAATGGGTTTATTGCTCGGGCCGCCGGTGCTCTCGGGCAATCGCTTCGAGATGCTGCTCAACGGCGACCACATCTTTCCTTCGATGCTGGAAGCCATCCGTTCCGCGCGTCGAACCATCACGTTTGAAACCTTCATTTACTGGTCCGGCGAGATCGGCGAGCAGATTGCGCAGGCGCTCGCGGATAAGGCGCGCGACGGCGTCGCGGTGCATGTATTGCTCGACTGGGTTGGGTCATCGAAAATGGACAAGCGCTATCTGAATCTGCTTCGCGATGCCGGCGCGGAGGTGATTCAGTATCACAAGCCCCATTGGACCGGACTTGGCCGCATGAACGATCGCACGCACCGCAAACTGCTGATCATTGACGGGCGTATCGGATTCACGGGTGGTGTGGGTATTGCGTCGGAATGGACCGGCCATGCGCAAGATGAGAAGCATTGGCGCGATACGCATTTTCGCGTAGCGGGTCCGGTGGTCGGCCACATGCAAGCCGTGTTCATGGACAACTGGGTCAAGGCAACCGGCAACGTGCTCCACGGTCCCGCATATTTTCCCGACATCGAGCCAATGGGCGACGGCCTCGCGCATATGTTCAGCAGTTCGCCCTCGGGCGGCAGCGACGATATGCAATTGATGTATCTGATGGCGATCACGGCGGCCACGCACTCCATTCATCTGGCGAGCGCCTATTTCGTGCCCGACAAGCTGACCATCAACGCGATTGTCGAGGCGGCGAAACGCGGCGTGAAAGTGCAGATCATCATGCCGGGAAACCGGATCGATACGCACACGGTGCGTGAAGCGTCGCGTGCATGCTGGGGCGATCTGCTCAAAGCGGGTGTGGAAATGTTCGAGTATCAGCCGACCATGTTTCACTGCAAATTGCTGGTCGTGGACGAATTCCTGGTGTCGGTCGGCTCGACCAATTTCGATAACCGTTCATTCAAGCTCAACGACGAAGCGAATCTGAACATCTATGACCGCGACTTCGCGAAGCAGCAAACAGCCGTTTTCGCCGACGACATCAAGAAGTCGCAGCAGGTCACGCTCGAAGCATGGATGCATCGCCCGCTCACTGAAAAGCTGATCGAGAAGTTCGTGCCGCTGCTGGATACGCAGCTCTGACGAATCTTCTGGTCAATGATCCGCGCCAGAGAGATAGGCTTCGGTGTTCGATAGGGAAGAGGGCGTGCCGATCTCCGGCTCGACAGCGGGAAGTGGTATGGGAAGCGGTGCGGCAAGAAGCGCTTTCGCGCGTTGATAGGCCTGAGCGAATCCACGCAATTCCTGCGTCCCCGGGCGATCCTCCAGGCGGCGGCGCGAGAGCGCTTGCTCAATACTGCGGTCGATCAGCGCGAGCTGGCTGTCGATATAGTCGAGGCATAGCTGTCGGCAACGCGCGGAAATGCCTGCCACGGCCAACAGCGCCGGCACAATGGAGATCGTCAGAAAGCCGCCCGGCGGAATACGCGCCAACGCGGCAGGCGACTCGAACAGGTCTTTGCGCAGCGATTCGAATACGGCACGACCCCATACTTCATGTTCTCTTTCGAGATCACGGCGGCGGCGTGCCAGAGCGTCTCTCGCCTTTGCGTCTTTTATCTCGCCTTGGGCGACCATCAATGTCGCGTCCGCGCGCTCACCCTCCTGAATACAATCGGCGCCAATATACGAGGCGCTTTGATTGCGCCCGGCGAGAACCAGATGTTGGAGCCTGTCCGGCACGAGCGGATCGAGCGGCACCACTTCGCACATGAGCGGCTTGCCGTTCAGATGAATGGCGCAGCGTCCATCTTCTGCGAGCGCGGGGCAACGTGCCAGAGACGGGTAATCGTAGCCCTGCGTCATGATGCTGAACGTGTCGCCGGCGCGATGAAGCAGCGTACCCGCAATCGACTCGAAGGCGGCGCTATCCGCTTCGTCGAGTACGGCTTCGTGCTGGCCGACACGTATGCGTTCGCCCATGTGCCTGCGCGGCACACGGCCAATCGCAATGCAACCGATGAACCGGTCGCGATGCCGGAACAATTCGGGCAACGACATGGCAGGCGGACTGTTGCAACATTTGCCACACGCCGTGCACGCGAACGAGAAGGCGTTCACCACGGCCGGCGCACCGAATCCTGATAGCGCGTCAGAATGAAATGCGCGACGTCGTTTGAATGGTAAGCCGCCACCAGTTGCGCGACCCAAGGCTTCGTGCGATCGGCTTCGCGAACTGTCAACACGTTGGCGTAGGGCGAGCGGGCATCTTCGAGGCCGAGACTGTCGCGCGCCGGGTAAAGGCCCGCGCGAGCCGCGTCATCGCTATCGATTACGGCAAAGGCTACGCTGTTCAATGTGTCGAACAGACGCGCGCGCGGCACCTGGCGGATCCGCAGATTGAGCCGGTTGCTCGTGATGTCGGCGAGCGTCGCGTGCAGACCGGCGTTGTCCCTGAACGTCAGCAGCGTGAAGTTCTGCAGCAGGATCAACGCGCGCGCGGTGCCTTCCCGGTCGTCGGGAATGGCAATCGTCGCAGCTCGTTGCAATTGGCCGAGGTTCGTCAGTTTGCGCGAATACAGGGCGACGGGAAACGTCACGGTGGTGGCGACACTGGTCAGCGCATAGCCGTGCTGTTTGCGCTCTGCGTCGAAGCGCGGCTCGTCTTCGAAACTCGCCACATCAATCTGCTTCGCGGCGAGCGCGGCGTCAATGCGCTCGGGCTGGTCGAATACGACCACGTCGAGCGTGAGTCCGCGGCCGGTCGCGACACGGCGTACTTCGTCCATGATCTCAGCGTGCGCACCTCGGCTGACACCGACCTTGATGACTTGCGACGCGGCAGCCTGTACGTGCTGAACCAACGAAGCAGCCACCAGCAGCATGACCGTTGCAAATAGCCGCGGCCTCATGACGCGTCCCTCAACACCGTGCGAAAACCGATATGTGACGCCGGCAAGTCTGCTTCCTGCTGTTCGCGCGACGCTGCCCGATAGCGCACGCAATAGTCGCGCGAGCACAGGAACGAGCCGCCTTTGATGACCATCGGCGTATCATGTTTGCGGCTGAGCGGCGCGACCGCCGCGGTATCGCCGTTGGTATGGGATTGGTGCGGACCGCTATAAACGTCCTTGGTCCATTCCCATGCATTGCCGATCATGTCGTAGAGCTTGAAATCGTTGGCGGCATAGCAGCCGACAGGGGCAAGACCGACATGACCGTCCTCGTTCGTATTGAGTACGGGAAATACGCCTTGCCAGTAATTCGCGCTCGGTTTGCCGTGTTCGTCGCGTGGCGCCGTGTCGAGGTCCGCACCTTCGCGGCCCGCTTTGCCCGCGTATTCCCACTCGGCTTCGGTCGGCAGATCGCGGCCGAGCCAGCGAGCGTAGGCCAGCGCGTCGGCCTGCGTGACCATTGTCACCGGCTGGTTCATGCGGCCTGCGAGCGTGCTGCCCGGTCCTGTCGGATGATTCCACGCGGCGCCTTTCACCCACGTCCACCAGGCGAGATCGCGTGCGTTCATTTCGTCGCGAGTCGGGATGTGAAAGACCACGGCGCCGCCTTGACGCTCGGAGTCGCTGACATAGCCCGTGGCTTTGACGAAGGCCGCGAACTGCGCATTCGTCACGTCGGTCTGGTCGATCCAGAAACCGGCGACACGCGTCCTGCCGTCGCCGGCGGGACGCTCGTCTTCGTAACCGAGCTTGCTGCCGAATACGAAGTCGCCGCCATGCAGATGCACCATGCCGGCTTTCGGATCGTCGCGCCACCGTGACGGCAGGCCTGCGTAGCGCTTGCATTGCTGCTCGGAGCCGAGCGCGGCCAACGGGCGCGCCGCGTTGAGGTTGTCGAACGCGCTTTGTTTGCCGCCGCTAAAAACCGCCGAAGCGGCCGTCGCGGCGGTGAAAGCGGCGGCGAACGCAACCGTGGCGATCGCCGCGTAGGCGCCATAAAGCGCCGCGCGTCTTTTCTGCTTGAATCGAACGGTCATTGCGCGCTCAGTAGTAACCGCGCGGACGCAAGGGTTCGACGCCGCCGACGCTGCTCATATAGTTGTTCCACTGCTGCACGAGACCGTCGATGACCGAAGGATTCTGCGTCGACACGTCCTGCGTTTCGCCACGGTCGGCGCTCATATCGAACAGTTGCCAGTGGCCGTCCACGGGGCCGAGGGGCGGTTCGGTCCACAATGCTTTCCAGCGGCCGTCGGCGCTGCGCAGATAACCGCGGCCATACGCTTCGTCGCCGAACGAAGCGGTGTGCACCGCGCTCGTGGCCTGATCGTTCAGCAGCGGCAGCAGCGATTGCCCGGTCACCGGATACACGTAGCGATTGTTGTAGACCACCTTGCCCTTGTTCTGGTCGACGCCGGTCAGCGTATTGATGAGCGGCGGCGCGGCCTGCGTGGGCGGCGACACTTGTGCAACGGCGAGGAAGGTCGCGGTGTTGTCAGTCACGTGCGTGAAGTCGCGCAGTGTCGGCTTCTGGGCGGTCTGACCCGGCAGATGCACGATCAACGGCGTGGATACGCCGCCTTCGCCCGAATAACCCTTGGTCAGCCGGAACGGCGTGGCGCTCACTTCGGCCCAGCGCAAACCGTATTGCAGACGTTGCGCGTTCTGCTTGCCGTTGTCGGTGCCGAGTGCCGAATAGATCGGGTCGGCGGCGTTGGCGGTGTCGGTCGCGGTCGGGTCGGCGCCGGAGTCGATCGGCCAGCCTTCCGCGCCGTTATCCGACTGGAACATGATGAACGTGTTGTCGTACTCGCCGATATCCTTCAGATGCTGGATCAGCAGGCCGATGTTGTGGTCGAGGTTTTCGACCATGCCCGCGTAAATTTCCATATAACGGGCCTGAGCTTTCTTCTCGGCGGGCGAGAGGCTTGCCCACGTCTTGTTCACGGTGCCCGGGCCGTAGTCGGTATAACCTTGCGCGGCGCTATGCACGGCGCTCACGTATTTCGCGTTGACCGTGCCGTTGTTCGCGGTGGCCGCGGTGGCGACGAGCGTTTCCGATGCGCCGCCATACGGCACGAAGTCGTTCGGAATGATGCCGAGCGCTTTTTGTCGCGCAATGCGTGCATTGCGGATCGCGTCGTAACCGGCGTCGTATTTGCCGGCGTAATTGTGCAGATAAGGCTCGGGCACCTGCAGCGGCCAGTGCGGCGACGTGTAGGCCGCGTAGGCGAAGAACGGTTTGCCGTCGCCCTTGTTCGAGTCGATGTACGAGATCAGGCGCTGCGTGTAGAAGTCGGTCGAATAGAACACCGCGGGGCTGCCGCCCGTGCCGCCCGGTTGTCCCGGTTGGCCAGGCTGCACGTATTTGCCGTCTTCGGTGTAGTTCTGCGAGTTCGCCGGTTCATGCGCGAAGTGATTGGTCGCGGCGCCGCCGAGCAGCGCGTAGCTGTGTTCGAAGCCCCATTGGTCCGGCGTCTGTCCGCCGCCCGTGGTGCTGCCGACAATGCCCGAACCGATATGCCATTTGCCGGCCATGTACGTGTGATACCCGCCGTCCTTCAGCAATTGCGCAACGGAGAGCGCGCGGTCGTTCAGATAGCCCTCGTAACCCGGCAGCCCTTTGCGCTCATCGGTCGGCACACCCATGGTGCCTTCGCCGACCAGATGGTGATCGGTGCCCGAGATCAGCATGGAACGCGTGATCGCGCAGACGGCGCCCGTATGGTGATTCGTCAGGATGCGGCCCGATTGCACCAGCGCGTCGAGGTTCGGCGTGTTGATTTCACCGCCGAACGCGTGGATGTCGGAATAGCCGAGGTCGTCGGCCATGATGTACAGAATGTTCGGTCGTTTCTGCGCGACAACGGGTGCGGGCGTCGGGCCGGGAAGATTGTCGTCGCCGCAGGATGCGAGGACGACGAGGCTGGCCACGGCGGCGCCGATCATGCCAAGACGAAGAGAGGGGAGCTGCGATCGTTGTGTTGTCATTGTTGTGCTGACCGGGTATGTCGGGTCGCCGATGGTAGCAATGACGTCGAAACGGACAAAGTTTGATTTCTGCGTTGCTATGTTCGATTGTCGATATAGGCGTTGCAGCGTGATACCGGGTATCACGCGCGCTTGGCTATCGGCAGCCGCAGTGTGTGGTTAGTTGCCGGGATCGAGCACGGGTCGGTCCGGATCTGCAAGCGTTTTGTAGGGGAGCTGTGCAGCGTGCGGATCGTTCGTCGTGTCGTCGATCACGCGCTCGACGTCCGCGGTTTTCGCGAGTTCGGAGAGGAAGGCCTGCTTGTCGAAACCCGGCGCGACGCATCCTTGCACGTAGATGAAGCGGCGTTGCAGCGTCAGCCACAGCGTCGATCGTTCGCGCCAGTGCGTGGCGAAATTGATGTTAGCGAGGCGCCGCTGCACGGCGTCGGCGATCTCCGCGTCGTACAGATATGCATTCGACAAACGGCAGCGGCCTTCCACCCAGCAGCTGTTGCCGCGCTCGATCCGGTAATGGCTGTCGTCGAGCCATTCCTGCGCGGTTTCGAGCGGGCCCAATGGCACCGGACAGTCGCCGATCGCTTTGGAGATCTGAAAGAACGGGTCGTGACCGCGATTGAGGCGGGCCGGTTCGGCGTGCGCATGACTCGTGGCGAAGCAGATCAGCAGGCTCGCCAGCCGCAGTGGGATCGAGCGTTTCATCCTCATCAGCTCCAGGTGTCGGGCGTTGAGTGGATCAGACGGAACGACGGCCGTGCTTCGAGTGGAGGCGGTGCTGATTGTGCGGTGTTTCGCCGGCCTGCGTCAGTCAGGGCTTTACCGGCTCGTGCGCCGGTTCTCGACCGCGAACTTGATCAACTCCGCCTGGCCTTCAATATCGAGTTTGCGTTTCAGGTTCAGCCGATGCGTTTCCACCGTACGCACGGAGAGATCGGTGCGTTGAGCGATCTGCTTACTCGACAAACCTTCCGCAAGCGCATCGAGAATATCGCGCTCGCGCGGCGTGAGCCGTTCGACGGGCGCCTGCATTGCCGAAGCCTGAATCAGGCGCGCGCCCAGTCCCGCACTAAAGAACTGCTTACCTTCGAGCACCGCGCCGATTGCCTGAATGATTTCGGTGGCGGGCGAGTCCTTGAGTACATAGCCAGTTGCGCCCGCGCGCACCGCCTGGGTCACGTATTCGAGGTTGTCGTGCATGGACAGCATGAGAACGCGAATCGCCGGAAAGCGCTCGTGAAACATACCGGCCAGCACGATGCCGTTCATCCCGTTCATGCCGACATCCATCAGCACGAGATGCGGCTCCGCGCTCGCGGCGAGCGCGAGCGCTTCCTGCGCATTGCCGGCTTCGCCGACGACTTCGAGATTGCGCACCGCTTCGAGCCGCGCGCGCAGACCGTCGCGCACGAGCGGATGGTCGTCGACGAGAATCAGACGGGCGATAGCGGGTGAGGTGTCGTTCATGGTCAGGTTTCCTGCAAGGCCGGCAATGTCGGCTCGGTCGAGCCCAGCGGCACGCCCGCGGTGACGAGGGTGTGGCCGGCTTGTGAGGTGAGCGACAACGTGCCGCCGAGTGCTTCGAGCCGTTCGCGCATGTTGCGCAAGCCCACGCCCGAGCGCCGGCCGACGAAGGCGTGCGCCACGTCGAAGCCGCGTCCGTTGTCGGCAATGGTGAGCGTAACGGCGTCGTTCGACACTTCCAGGGCTAACGCCGCGCTCGACGCCTGCGCGTGCCGCACGATATTCGTCAGCGCTTCCTGCGCGATCCGGAACAGGACGGTATTGACCGTGTCCGGCAAAACCGCGGCATGGGTATGCGAGATCTGCGTGAAGCCGATCTCGATACCGGACTGCTCGCTGAGTTCGCGCGTGAGTTGCTCGAGCGCGGCGGCCGCGCCGAGGTCGTCCAGCATCGACGGACGCAGCGCGTGGGAAATGCGCCGCACTTCGCGCAGCGTGTCGCCGAGGCGCGTGAGGCTGGTCGTGAGCGCGGCCTCGGCCGCGGGCACGCGCACTTCGCTGCGCTCGAAGCGCGCCAGCGCGGATTCGAGCAGCAGCTTGACGGAAACCATCATCTGGCTGATGCCGTCGTGCAGCTCACGCGAGAGCCGCGCCCGTTCGTTTTCCTGCGACTCCACCACCTGCTGCGCCAGCCGCTTCAGCTTGGCGTCCGCGCTGCGATATTCGGTGACGTTGAGCACGAGCGCGCACAGCGCGATCACGGCGAGTCCCGCCACGGCGATCGTGTCGATCCATTTCATCGTACGATCGATGTTGGCGGCCGCGCCTTCGTCGATATGCGCGAGCGTGCTATCCACGTCGTCGAGATAGATACCGGTGCCGATCATCCAGCCCCAGCGCTCCAGCGGCACCACGTAGCCGAGTTTCGACGCCACCTTGCCGGTCGACGGACGATGCCACAGGTAGCGCACGTAGCCGCCGCCGCGCGAAGCGGCGGCGAGCAGTTGCTGGATCGTCAGCGTACCTTGCGGGTCGCGCAGCGCCCACAGGTCACGCCCCACGAGGTCCGGCTCGCGCGGATGCATCAGCGAGCGGCCATGCATGTCGTACACGAAGAAGTAGCCGTCCTTGCCGAAGTCCATTTTCTCCAGGATCTCCAGCGCGCGCGTGCGCAGCATCGCGTCGTCGCGCGCATTGTCCTGGCCGGCGTTGTAGAGCGGCGCGATCGCGGTGGTGGCGAGCTCGACGTAATGCTTGAGCTCGACTTCCTTGCTCGCCATGTACGCAGCCTGCGTGGTCGCGTGCTGCGTCTCGGCAAGCGCTGTGGCTTCCTGACGCACACCGAGTTCGATGCTGGCGATGGCGGCCAGAAAGGGCACGATCGCCAGCAGGACAATCTTTGCTTTGAGTTTCATCGTTGAAAACACAGCCGACGGGCTACGTATTATTACGTAGCCGGCTTACGTAGTTGCGCGCTTGTGAGGACGCTTACGAAGGCGAATACTACATCCCCGCGGCGTAATGCGCCTTGCGGGCGCTCACGCCTGCCGCCGCGCGCATGGCGCGGCGCAAAGGGCACATCCGGTTTTGCCGTCTACTGTCAGGTAACCGGTTTCCGCGTGCCACACCACGAGCCGTGGCGCGCGGTTTCAATAATAGACTTAGGAGAAGTTTGTGGAGACCTCCCAACCTGCCGGCCGTTCATGGCTATGGCTGATCCTGCTGATCCCGTATATCGCGTTGTTGTGGCTGCCGTTCTATAACGACACGCGTCCGTCGTTCGCGGGCTTTCCGTTCTTCTACTGGTATCAGTTCTTGTGGGTGCCGTTGACCTCGCTACTGATTTACATCGTGTACCGAGGTGTCAAATGAGCGAAGTGAATCCTGTGAATCCGGTTGCGATGACCGTCTTTATCGCGTTCTTTGTTCTCGTCACCGTGATCGGCTTCTTTGCCGCGCGCTGGAAACGGGGCGATCTGACCCAGTTGCACGAATGGGGCCTCGGTGGCCGCCAGTTCGGCACGGTCATTTCGTGGTTCCTCGTGGGTGGTGACTTCTATACCGCTTATACGGTGATCGCCGTGCCCGCGCTGGTCTATTCGGTGGGCGCGTATGGCTTCTTTGCGCTGCCTTACACGATCATCGTCTATCCGTTCGTGTTCGCGGTAATGCCGAAACTGTGGAAGATCGCGCATGCGAAAAACCACATCACGGCAGCGGACTACGTGCAGGGCGAATACGGCGGCAAGTGGTTCCCGGCAGCGGTCGCCTTGACCGGCATTGTCGCGACCATGCCGTATATCGCGTTGCAACTGGTGGGCATGCAGGTCGTGATCAAGGGGCTCGGCGTGACCGGCGAAATGCCGCTGATCGTCGCCTTCGTGATTCTCGCGCTCTACACCTACGCGAGCGGTCTGCGGGCGCCGGCAATGATCGCGTTCGTGAAGGACATCATGATCTACATCGTCGTGATCGCGGCGGTGTGGCTGATTCCGGCCAAGCTCGGCGGCTACGCGCATGTGTTCGACGCGGCCGATACGTATTTCAAGGCCAAGGGCGGCGCGACCGGCATCATTCTGAAGCCGACGCAATTCACCGCGTATGCGTCGCTGGCTTTGGGTTCGGCGTTGGCGGCCTTCATGTATCCGCATACCATGACGGCGGTGCTGTCGTCCTCGTCGGCGAATACGGTGCGCAAGAATGCGATCTTCCTGCCGGCGTACACGCTGCTGCTGGGTCTGATCGCGTTGCTCGGCTATATGGCGATTGCAGCCGGCGTGCATGTGAAGTCCGCTTCGGACATGGTGCCGGCGCTCTTCAACACGCTGTTCCCGTCGTGGTTCGTCGGCTTTGCGGCGGCGGCGATCGCAATCAGCGCGCTGGTGCCCGCGGCCATCATGTCGATCGGCGCGGCTAATCTGTTCACGCGCAACTTGTGGCGTCCGCTGGTTTCGCCGAATATCTCGCCTGAAGGCGAGGCTTCCACGGCGAAGATCGTTTCGCTCGTCGTGAAGTTCGGTGCGCTGCTGTTCATCGTGTTCCTGCCGACGCAGTACGCGATCGACCTGCAACTGCTGGGCGGCGTGTGGATTCTGCAGATTTTCCCGGCTATCGTGTTCTCGCTGTACACGCGTCGTTTGAATACGACGGGCCTGTTCCTCGGCTGGCTGGTCGGCATTGTGATCGGCACGAGCCTCGCGATCATTCAAGGGCTCAAGCCGGTGTATGCACTGCATCTCGGTGACGCGGTCTACCCGGTCTATATCGGCCTGATCGCGCTGGTGGCCAATATCGTCGTGAGTTTTGTCGTATCGGTTCTGTCGCCGCGCAGAGTGGCGGCTGCAGCCTAAGCCTGACCGACTGACGGTCTGGTCAATGAACGCCGCGGACTTTATTGTTCGCGGCGTTTTTTATTGTGGGTTCGATCTGGACACGCGAGCTGACCAGGTATGTCGCGAGCAGGCCCAGCGCTGCGCCCGGTTCGTATTGAACGGCCGCGCGTGGGCCGCTAAACCAGTATTTCCACCGAATGCGTCGCGCGCAGCGTGTCGGGCGTGCGCGCCCACGATTCGTCGCGGATCGTATCGATCAGGCAGTCGATAAAACACATCGCCGCAGCGTCCGAAGGTTGACCGGCGCGCGTGATGATCCCGACCATCGACTCGTCGAGCTGCTCCCGCACGGGGATCGCGCATAAGCCCTCGCGGGCCGCGCACAATTCGATGAGCGGCCACGGAAAGATGCTGACCATGTCCATGCGCTTGAGCAGCGGCAAGGCGACGGTCAACGAGTGAAGGAAGTGAATACTGCGCGGCGCGGGCAAGCCGTGCTGCAGGAACATCCGGTACGGCGCCTGCCCCTCGGTTTCGGGGTCGAGCGCGACGAGCCAGTCGAGATCGAGCAGATCGGTCAGTGAGCGGCTGTTCGCGCGCGGATGATCCTGCCGCGCGACGATGGCGAGGCTCGAAGAAAACAGCGGCCGGTAGTTGAACTCGCAGTTAGTCATCCCTGGCGTTTGCCTGCCGACGAAGATGTCGAGGCTGCCGTCGCGCAAACGCGGGTTGGCGATGGCGATCAAGCCTTCGAAGACGTTGAGCTGGATGTCCGGCATTCTTTCGCGAAAACGCGCGACCGCCTCCGGCAAAAACGTCATCGCAACCCATGCCGTTACGGCAATCGAGAGTCGCCCGTTTGGATCGCCGCGCATTGAATCCACGGCCTGATGCGCGCGCGCCATCTGCGCGACGATAAGCCGCGCATGGGCGAGCAGCGTCTGCCCGCATTCGGTCAGTGTGACGCCCGACGAAGTGCGGGCTACGAGCTGCATTCGTACGGCTTCTTCCAGATACTGAAGGCTTTGAGTGACTGCAGCGGGTGACGAATTGAGCAGTCGCGCGGCCCCGCGGACGCTGCCCGCGTCCGCAATGGCGACAAGCGCACGTAGCTGGTGAATTTTCACTTTTTAATTGTGTGGTTCGTGCGGCGTGCAGCAAAGTGTTCAGCTTTGCTTTACGCGTTCACTCGGACGACCCGTTTTCGGGCGGGCGATGCCGGGATATCGTGGCGGCACTGTTACGAATGCCACCCCGAGGTGTTCACGCCGCGCAGCTTGTTCAAGTCTCCCTGCTCCGGCCCTGTCTGTCAATTCGTTATGCGCGTTGGCAATGCGTCACTCGTGTACAGCGGCCCGAAGGGTCGATGCTGGCGCGATTGGTCCACCCCTTTCCGGCTGTTCTCCCCGGACGAAGTGTAAAGTGCAGGAGTGCCAAGATGACTCACCCAGCGACCAACAGCCGCATGCAAGCGCGTGCAAGCGATTCAATCTCCTGTTTGCCTCGCGAAGAAGCCGCACGCCCTATACGCTGCGGTGCGAGTACTGTTCAGCCGGAGCCTGTTCATCACGCCGGCTATGCGTTGGTACTCGACTCGCTTACCCGTTTGCACAATCGCGTCTACGTTGCTGAGTGCCTTCAGCATTTACTAAAATCGCCGCGCGCGGCACGCATTGCCGTGCTGTTCGTCAATCTCGATGGCTTCAGCAAGATCAACGATCATGGCGGTTACGATGTCGGCGACTACGTTTTGCGCGACGTCGCGGGCCGGCTCAAGGGAGTGATCGGTGAACGTGGTCTGTTGGGGCGCATCGGTGGCGACGGATTTCTCATCGTCGTCGACGACCGCGGCAACCCGCTGACGATCTGCGCCTACGCGCGCCGGATCTTCGAGCTGTTCACCGCACCGATCGAGGTCGGCGACAGTGAATACTACGTGGGCGTGTCGATCGGCATTTCCCGCTCCTGCGGTGAAGCACGCGACGCAGCCGCACTGATTCGCGACGCCGGTCTCGCGATGAGCCACGCGAAGCAGCACGGCCGGAACCGTGCGCAATACTTCACGGCTGACATGCAATGCGAGCTGCAACGCCGCTTCAGGATCGAAGCGTTGTTACGCGGCGCACGGGCGGCCGGTGAACTCAAGCTCGTTTATCAACCGATCGTCGACAGTGCCTCGGGCGAGACGGTCGGCGCGGAAGCGCTGCTGCGCTGGACCCATAGCGAGTTGGGCGAGGTCGCTCCTGCCGAGTTCATTCCGATTGCCGAAGAAGCCGGTTTGATGGAGAGAATCGGAGACTGGGTGCTGGAACAGGCTTGCGCGCAGGCCGGGCAATGGCGCTGGAGCCTTGCGCCGCAACTCGCTGTCTCCGTCAACATTTCGCCGCTCCAGGTCAACGAACGCTTCGTGCGGCACGTTGCCGCGTGTCTCGAGCGCAATGGGCTCGATCCATCGGCGCTGCAACTGGAGATAACGGAAGGCATGTTGTTGCCGAATGACCCAGTGGTGTCGGCGGCCACGGCGGCGCTAGCGAATCTCGGCGTCAAGCTCGCCATCGACGACTTCGGTACGGGCTATGCGTCGCTCTCCTATCTGAAGCGCTTTGCTTTGCACAATCTGAAGATCGATCGCTCGTTCGTCGCGGGCCTGCCGCACGATCGCGATTCGGTCGCGATCGTGCTTGCGCTCGTGACGATGGCGCACGCATGCGGCATGACGACGACAGCCGAGGGCGTGGAAACACACGAGCAGGCGACGGCTCTGTTCGAGATGGGTTGCGACATGCTGCAGGGTTACTTCTTCAGTCGTCCTGTAAGCGCGGCGGAATTCGGCGGCGCGTTGTCCGCCGCCGATCTCGGCAATAAATGGTGCGCCGTGCGGTAGTAATCGATAACGAACAATGGAGCTGCCGGTATGTTGCCGCCGGCGAGGCTTGCCGTTAGAAGCGCTCCACGCTGAACGGCCGCGGGTCCACGACGGTGGCTTCGCCGGTCATCATTTCGGCGACGAGGCGTCCTGTGATCGGACCTAGCGTGAGCCCATGATGTGCGTGACCGAACGCGAACCATAAACCGTCGTGCTTTTTCGCGGGGCCGATGATCGGCATCATGTCCGGCGTGCAGGGGCGCCGGCCCATCCACGGTTCGGCATCCAGACGTTCGCCCAGCGGAAAAAGCGCGCGGGCGGCCGGTTCGACGGCGGCGAGCTGCGTTGGCGTTTTCGGCGCGTCGAGGTGGGCGATTTCCGCGCCCGTCGTTAAGCGGATGCCGCGTGCCATGGGCGCCAGCACGTAGCCGTTTTCCGCGTCGAGCACCGGCTGATGCAGGCGGGCCGTTCCCTGCGGCGCGTAGTGCATGTGATATCCGCGTTTGACGGCGAGCGGCAAGCGATAACCGAGGCGCGCGCTCGCGCGATCCGACCACGGCCCCAACGCCACGACAGCGGACGCTGCCGAGATCGTGCCTTCCTCCGTATCGACCTGCCAGCCTTCGCGAAGCGTATCCGCATCGCCGATAAAAAACCGTCCGCCCAGCGCTTCGAAATACTTCGCGTACGCGGTGACGAGTGCGTTCGGGTCGCTCACGGAATCGGATTGCGGATAGCGCACGCCACCCACGAGCGTCTTGTCGAGATCGGGCTCGATCTGCTGCAGGCGGGCGGCGTCGAGCGTTTCGAACTGGACCTCGTATTCCCTGTGCCAACGTTCGGCGACAAGCGCTTCCTTCTCGAGAACCGCTTCGGTGCGAAACACCTTCATCCAGCCGATCGGGCGCAGTAGCGCGCTTGCGCCGGCGTCGGCGGCTAGCGCACGGTGCTCGCTCACGCAATGCTCGATCAGCGTCGCATACGACTTCGCAATGGCGGCGTGCCTCGACGGATGAGAGTTGCGCCAGTATCGCCACAGGAAGGGCGTGGTCTTGAGGATGGCGTCGGCATGGTAGCGAACGTCCGGTGATTGATTGCGCGCGTAGCGAAGCAACGTGCCGAGCCCACGAGGAAACGCATAGGGATAGACGCCTTCGCGCTGAATCAGGCCTGCATTGCCGAACGACGTCTCATTGCCTGGCAGTTTGCGATCCACCAGCGCGACCTGGCGGCCGCGTTTCTGCAGATGCACGGCAATGCACACGCCGACAATGCCCGCCCCGAGCACAACCGTATCGAATTTCATTCTATTGACGTGCCTCGCCTGAAGTCACTTTGTTCGAAGATTTCCGCGATCCGATCGTCCGACATTCGGGTCGCGCGGCGCCGAGCGCAGGCGCAATGAAGCGAACGTTTATCTTACATGGAGTCGTCCAGATCTAAGGCCGAACCCGGCATCACGCAATGCATGCGCAAGAACCTTGCGGCGACCGGGGGCGTCGCGCTTCAGCGCGTTGCGCAAGCGGCTGGAGCAGCAGGCTGGAAGGCCCGTCGGCAGGGCGTTCGGCACGATCCAATGCCTCTTGCGCACGGCCAATGGATCGCACGGCAGCCGCCCCGGTCCCGTCAGCGTGTAAACTGCTGACTTTTTTGACTCCGGTGGTATGTTGCAAGCCCCCCCGCGCACCGCGCTCAGCGGCCCGGCGCTCATTCGCTTACTGGCTCGCCTCGCGGATGCCGACATTCCCGAATCCAGGCAATCGCTCTCGGACCGGCTTAGCCAATGGCTCGGCTGGACCGACGCCATTGCGCTGTCCTCGGCGCTGAACGGCAATCCGCCTGCTGTCGCGGCCGGCGGTCGAGTTTTCGGCAGCGCCGAAGAGGCGGACTATGTGCGCGCGCGCAGTTCGCTGGCGAAGGCGATCACGGGCGACAGCGTATTCGCTGCCGCGCGGCGCCATGGACACGGACACGCGCACGGACATGGACACGGAGCTGCTCACGCGCCGTCGCGGATTGCGCCCACGGAGCCGGCGGCCGACTACGCGGTTTTTCGTCAGCGCTATCTTGCCCTCCAGCAGTCGATGGAAACGGGCATCGGCAATCTGCGCGGCCGTCTGCGAGCCATGCTGGCGGCCAGAACGCCCGCCATGGCGCGGCTCGCGGTGGTGGACGCGGTCATGGAGCGCGCCCTGAGCGAACGTGAGCGCAATCTGCTGGCTGCCGTGCCCGGGCTGCTCGCGGGGCACTTCGAGCGCTTGCGCGCGGCCGAGCAGGCGGTGCTTACCGCCGCCGAGGCCGAGGCCGAGGCTGCGGCCTCGGGTGACTCTGCAGGCGACGCCACCGGCGACGCAACGCCGGTCACGCCCGGCGCATGGCTGAACCTGTTCCGCAAGGATATGCAAAGCGTGTTGCTTGCCGAACTGGATATTCGTTTACAACCGGTCGAAGGGTTGCTCGCCGCCCTTCGCGCCAGCTAACTGGGACACTATGTCCAGATATCGTATTGATCTCGTTGTGTTTCTGGCTGGTCTGGCCGCTGTGTGCTGGATCGCCGCCGGCTACGCCGTTTCGAACCCGTTGGCGTTGGCCGTCACTTTATTGATCGGCGCTTGCTACGTGGCGGGCGCGCTCGAATTGCACCGCTACCGCGAGGCTACTGGCACGCTGACGCGCGCCGTCGCGGGGCTGTCCGCGCCGCCGCCAAGCCTCGGCGCATGGCTCGAGCCCTTGCATCCCAGCCTGCGCAACGCGGTGCGGCTGCGTGTCGAGGGCGAGCGCGTGGCCTTGCCAGGTCCGGCGCTGACGCCTTATCTGGTCGGCTTGCTGGTGCTGCTCGGCATGCTGGGTACGCTGCTCGGCATGGTGGCCACTTTGCGCGGCACCGGCATGGCGCTGGAAAGCGCAACCGACCTGCAGGCGATCCGCGCCTCGCTGGCCGCGCCGGTCAAGGGTTTGGGCTTTGCGTTCGGCACCTCGATTGCGGGCGTGGCGAGTTCCGCCATGCTGGGGCTGCTGTCCGCGCTGTGCCGGCGCGAGCGCCTGCAGGCCGCGCAGATGCTCGACGTGAAGATCGCGACGACCTTGCGCATCTACTCGCAGAGTCATCAGCGTGAAGAAGCCTTCCGGCTCCTGCAACGTCAGGCCGAGGTGATGCCCACGCTGGTCGACCGCTTGCAGACGATGATGGGGGCCATCGAGCAGCAGAGCCTCGCCTTGAATGAGCGGCAGATCGCGAGCCAGGAGGCTTTCCATGGCCGGACCGAGGCCACTTATACGCGCCTCGCCAGTTCGGTCGAGCAGTCGTTGAAGGCGAGCGTCGCGGACAGCACGCGTGCCGCCGGCGCGGCGCTGCAGCCGGTCATGGAGGCCACGATGGCCGGTCTCGCGCGCGAAACGGCCGCGTTGCACGAGACCGTCACGCACGCGGTGCAGCGGCAACTGGACGGACTGTCGAGCGGCTTCGAGGCGAGCACCACGACCGTTGCGGACATCTGGAACAAGGCTCTGGAAGGGCATCAGCGTTCGAGTGAGGAACTGGCACAGCACCTGCGCGACACGCTGGATCGCTTCACCGGCACGTTCGAACAGCGCTCGGCCGGTTTGCTGGACGGCGTCGCCGCACGCCTGGAAAGCGCGGTGGGTGGCGTGTCGCAGGCCTGGAACGAGGCGCTGTCGCGCCAGGAAAGCGTCGGCGAGAAGCTTGCCGCGAGCAACCAGCAAGCCCTGGCGGCGGCTGCCGCGACGTTCGAGCAGCACGCGGCGTCCCTGTTGCGCGGCGTGGGGCAGTCGCACGCGGAGTTGCAGACCGAGTTGGGCTCGAAGGACGAACAGCGGCTCGCCGCCTGGACCGAGGCGCTCGGTGCGATGGCGGCGACGTTGAGCAAGGAGTGGGAGCAGTCGGGCGCGTGCACCGCGAGCCGTCAGCAGGAAATCTGCGAGACGCTGGCGCAAACCGCGCGCGACATCTCGGTCCAGACGCAGGCTCACGCGAGCAACACGATTGCCGAAATCGACCGGCTGGTCCAGGCCGCGGCGGAAGCGCCGAAGGCCGCGGCGAACCTGCAAGCGGAGTTGGCCGCGCGGGATCAGCAACGGTTGGCAGCGTGGACCGACACGCTTGGCGCGATGGCGGCGACGTTGAGCAAGGAGTGGGAGCAGTCGGGCGCGCGCACCGCGAGCCGTCAGCAGGAAATCTGCGAGACGCTGGCGCAAACCGCACGCGACATTTCGGTCCAGACGCAGGCGCACGCGAGCAATACGATTGCCGAAATCGACCGGCTGGTCCAGGCCGCGGCGGAAGCGCCGAAGGCCGCGGCGAACCTGCAAGCGGAGTTGGCCGCGCGGGATCAGCAGAGGCTGGCCGCCTGGACCGAGGCGCTCGGAGCGATGGCGACGACGTTGAGCCACGAATGGGAACAGGCGGGCGCGCGCACCGCGAGCCGTCAGCAGGAAATCTGCGAGACGTTGGCGCAAACCGCGCGTGATATTTCGGCCCAGACACAGGCACACGCGAGCAGCACGATCGCCGAGATCGGGCAACTCGTGCAAGCGGCTTCGGAAGCACCCAAAGCCGCCGCCGAAGTCGTCGCCGAATTACGCCAGAAACTCTCCGACAGCATGGTGCGCGATACCGCGATGCTGCAGGAGCGCAGCCGCTTGCTCGAAACGCTGGAAACGCTGCTCGACGCGGTCAATCACGCATCCACCGAGCAGCGCACGGCCGTCGACGCGCTCGTCGCCACTTCGGCGGATTTGCTGGAGCGCGTGGGGACACGCTTCACCGACAGGATCGAACTCGAAACCGGCAAGCTGGGCTCGGTGGCCGCGCAAGTCACCGGCAGCGCTGTCGAAGTGGCGAGCCTCGGCGAAGCGTTCGGCGCCGCCGTGCAAGTGTTCGGCGAGTCGAACGACAAGCTGGTCGCGCACTTGCAGCGTATCGAAACCGCGCTCGACAAATCGCTCGCGCGCAGCGACGAACAGCTTGCGTATTACGTGGCGCAGGCGCGGGAAGTCATCGACCTGAGCGTGATGTCGCAGAAGCAGATCGTAGAAGACCTGCAGCAGCTCGCCGGGCGGCGCGCGGCAGCCGGAGCTGAAGCGGCATGAGCGAGGACATCGACGGCGGCGTGGAGCAGGTCGCGCCGATCTGGCCGGTTTTTGGCGACCTGATGTCGGTGCTGCTCGGCGCCTTCGTACTGATTCTGGTGGGCGTCATTGGCGTGCAACTGGAGCTGTCGAACAAGCTGGAACAGGAGGTCAAGCAGCGTCAGCTCGAAACGCAGCGCCGCAAGACGCTGGAGCAGGCGCTCGCGGGCCCGCTCGCGGCCGGGCGCGTGACACTCGTGAATGGCCGCATCGGCATTAGCGGCAATGTGCTGTTCGCGCTGAACTCCGATCAATTGCAGCCGCAAGGGCGGGATCTGCTCAAGAGTCTGGCCGGGCCGCTCTCCGCGTATCTCGGCGCCAATGACGAGATCCTGATGGTGAGCGGCTTTACCGACGACCAGCGTTTGCGCGAAGGCAACCGTCGTTTCGCCGATAACTGGGAATTGTCGGCGCAACGCGCGTTGACGGTGACGCGCGCGTTGATCGACGACGGCGTGCCTGCCTCGTCGCTCTTTGCAGCCGCGTTCGGCTCCGGCCAACCCGTAAGTTCGAATGCCGACGAGCAGGGACGCGCCAAAAACCGGCGCGTGGAAATCGCGCCGGTCCCGCGCCCGTCGTCTTCCACGGTGAAGCCTCGTGAGTAAGCCCGACAGCGATCCGGCAAACGGAGCCCGGGCGACGCTCGACGCGTGGCGCGCGCGCGGCGCCGATCGTCTGGATCCGGTCCGCTTTCATTTCATCGAGGCGCTGGCCCGGCGCGCGGCCGGCCACAGCGGCGAGGCGCGACGGATTCTGGATGCCCGGTTAGCCGGTCTGCTGGAAGCGTATGGTGGGCAGATCGAACGTTCAGGAGGCTCGACGGACGATGCCGACGCCTTAAGGCGCGCGGACCGCACGGTGTCGTTGCCAGACGAGCCCGCGCAGGCAACGCTGAAGGGCCTCGTCGACTCCATCGCGAGTCAACATGCGCTGGCGACGAACGGCTCGCCGCGATCCGCCTCGTACCCGGAACTGGCGGAACTGGATTACTTCAGGGAAGTCTGGTCCAAAGTCCGTACCGAGAAGCAGATGCGGCAGTCGCTCGAGCAGGTGCCTGGCAACGCCGGTCCGCTGAACTCGAGCAGCCTCGTGCATCGTGCGCTCTCGCTCATGCGCGAGGTATCGCCCGGTTATCTCAAGCAGTTCCTCTCCTATGTCGACGCCTTGTCGTGGATGGAGCAGATCAACGGCGCCACGGCGCCGGTGGGTAAAGAGGCCCCGCGCGCCGGTACCCCCGGCAAGAGCGCTCGCGGCAAAGCACGCTAACGGTGGCGGCGACGGCATACTGCCGGCGCCTTTTTCATCCTGACTGGCGCTGCTCAGTCGAAATCGAACACGTCGAAAATCGAGCGCTTTTTCTTTCGCGTCCGATAGTCCGTTCGACGATCGTCGTACCCACGGTGGCTGTCGTACGAGTGTTCCCGATCACGGTGGCCCTCACGACTTGCGCGTGTCGCGGGCGCCGTGTCGAGGCTCGCGGCGTCCTGCGCGATCAGCTTGTCGAGTTCACCGCGATCGAGCCACACGCCGCGGCAGTCCGGGCAGTAGTCGATTTCGATCGAGCGGCGCTCGGTCATCAGCAGGTCGGTGGTCTTGCATACAGGGCATTTCATGGTGTCGCTCCTCAAGAGTAGAAAGGCATCGAACGCTCGATCGTGCGAGCCGTCCGATCCGTCAACAACTTCCCGCGCTATCGGTCATTCCCCGGTGCTGGGCACGCGCTTCGACTTCGCGCGGCGCACCAGCATGTTCATCGCCTCGACGAACGCGGAGAAAGCCATCGCCACGTAGATGTATGTTTTCGGCACGTGTGAGCCAAAACCTTCAGCAATGAGCGTCATGCCGATCACGAGCAGGAAACTCAGCGCGAGCGTGACGATGGTCGGATTACGATCGATGAAGCGTGACAGCGGACGCGCTGCGAACAGCATGACCAGCACCGCGCTGATCACCGCGATGAACATGATCGGCATATGGTCCGTCATGCCGACCGCCGTGATGATGCTGTCGACCGAGAACACGATATCGAGCAGCAGGATCTGGCCGATCGCGCCTGCCACGGTCAACTGCACGGTGCTGCTCGCGTTGCCGCGTTCTTCTTCCGCATGCACCACGTGATGGTGAATCTCACGCGTCGCCTTCCAGACGAGGAACAGACCACCGCCGAGCAGGATCAGATCGCGCCACGAAAACGCGTGGCCGAACAGCGTGACGGCGGGCGCGGTCAACTGCGCAATCCAGGCAACCGTACCGAGCAGGCCCAGTCGCAGCACGAGCGCGAGCATGATGCCCAGACGCTGCGTGCGGGCGCGTTGCGCTTCCGGCAGCTTGTTGCTGAGGATCGAGATGAAAATCAGGTTGTCGATGCCGAGCACGATCTCCATCACGACCAGCGTGAGGAGCGCTGCCCATGCAGCAGGGTCGGAAGCGAGTGTGAGCAGAAAGTCCATGGTGTCCGTAAGCGAATGAATGCAGGTAACGTCGGAATAGCGTCATGATCGCCGCCACCGCATTTCGAATAAATCAGTGATAATCTGATCGTTATATCGATTTTTTCGAAGTGTTACGCCATGCTCAACTACCGTCACCTGTACTATTTCTGGATCGTCGTGAAGGAAGGCGGCTTCGCGCGCGCGGCCGAGCGGCTCGATATGGCGGTTCAGACCATTAGCGCGCAGGTGCGCGAGCTGGAAAAATCGATCGGCCGCCAGCTGTTGAAACCGGCCGGGCGCGGCGTCACGATGACGGAGGCCGGCGAGACGGCATTCAATCGCGCGGAGCAGATTTTTCAGATCGGCGAGGCGTTGCTCGACGAGATGCGCGAGGCGGGTGGGGAAGGCGTGGCGCGGCTCGCGGTGGGTCTTTCCGACGGCATTTCAAAGCTCGCGGCACACGCGCTGCTGGCGCCGGTGCTCGGCACGCCGTCGCTCAGGCTCTTGTGCCACGAGGGTGAGCATGCGGAGCTGATGTCGGAGCTTGCGCTGCACAGGCTCGATCTGGTGCTCGCGTGCCAGCCGGCGCCGCACAATGCCGACCTGCGCGTGTTGAGCCAGCGCCTTGCGGGTTCGCCGGTCGATTGGTACGGCCCGGCGGAGATGGTCCGCAAGTCCGCGCGCGCGGGCTTTCCGCAGTGCCTCGCAGAGGTGCCTCTGCTTCTGCCCACCCGGCACGCCGCGTTGCGCGCACGCCTTGACCGGTGGTTCGAGGCGCAAGGCATCCGGCCGCGCATTGTCGGCGAGTTCGAGGACAGCGCGTTGATGGCGGTGTTTGCCGCGCGCGGCCTCGGCGTATTCCCGCTCGCGGAACTGGGCGCGGAAGACCTGTCGCTGCTGCGAGGCCTGCGCTGGCTCGGCCGCGCGGACGGCGTGATCGAAGAGATCCACGCCATCCGGTCGCGTCGCGGCCAACATCACGGCCTCGCGTCTCAGGTGGTGGCTGGCGCGCGGTTATAACTACGCAACACGTGCGAGGGGAGGCCCTGACGTCGCGCGGCAGGCGTCAGATTGGGGCCCCACGCATTCAATACGGCGGCAAGCACGGCGATTTCACCGTCCGCCAGAAAGTCGTCGGCGACCGTCACGGCCACGCATAGGCGAATCACCTTGCGACGCAGCGCGGGATCGTCGATCTCGTCGATCAAGGTCGTCAGCATGGCCGGATCGAGATGACCCACCGGCGGCGCAAATGAAGGCTGTGCGACCGAGTGATCCTCGCATAGCGTCTGCACGATCTGCTCGAATTGTGCCGGTGCGAGACCGAGTTCGCCGGCAATATCCAGTCTGTCCAGCACACGCTCTTCCGAACTGCTGACGTGGCCGTCGGCGGTGAGAGCGAGCGCGACGATGCGTGCTGCGGCTTGCGGGCTGTTACGGGGATAGGTGCGCATGATAGGGTCCTTTCGCGGATATGTCCGTAGTGAAGATGAACCCAGTCTGCGGCATGCGGTGGATCGAATAAACCTGCCAATTACGAACAAATGGTTCGGAAAAAACGAAGCTTTCCGGTTAGCCAATCGTGCCGGATGTGCTCGACAGGTCACCGATGAGAAGTTGAAGTTCCTGCCTTCTCACCGGGGAACCATGCGGCCGTTATCGATTTAAAGCGGATGTAGCTTGCCGTTGAGGTCCATCGACCACTTCGAGCCATCGCCGAATGTGAGGACGCCGTTCATCGCGTCGATATGCGTCGGTTTGCCGACGGGCTCTTTCGTTGTTCCTCCGACAATACGAGCCATGTCGGAAGAGGTCATTTCTTCGTTGCGATGCAACTCGTCGATCTTCAGTTCTTTCATGACGTGCTCCTTGAGAAAGATTATTTGGTTGAGCACGTTGATGAGTGCTCGGCTAGTCATAGCGCACAGGACATGCCAGTTTCGCTTTTGCACCGCCAAGCCGCTGATAACAAAGGAGATGCCGGCGATTAACCGCATACGGCGAAGGTGCCGGGTGGTGCGGCTAATCCAACAGTCAAAGGCTTGGGTGTCGGTTGAACGACAACAGGCTTTACGCGGAGGAGGATCCACGTCGAACAGGGCGCGAATGATCGAATCCACGCTTCGAAGCGGATCGCTCACCGCTCCGCTTACTGCCTCCAAGTCGATCCCAGTTTTGGCCGGAACAGCGTCAATCGAAGGGCGAGCCCGCTTTCCGCAGGTTCGCCCATCCAGAATTGCCGTTAATGCATCGGCATGGTCTGCATTGCCGGCTGGTTGTCATTGAGCGCATTCTTTTGGGCTGCGTGCATGGCGGCGACTTTTCTTTCCGCTTCCTGAATGTCGGCGGGATAGTCGTTGTCGTCGCCTCGGGACGGGTCATATCCAGCGGCTTCTAGTTCCTCGAGTTCATGGCGCACTTCGGCGCGCGTGACTTGATGCGTGCCGGGCATGGCAGACGTTTGCGCATAAACACTGGTCGAACTCACCAGAAAGGCCGCGCTCATGACGAATGCGCCAGACAGGGCCCGCACGGCGCGCCGGTTCAGCGAGATCAGTTTCATGTCAATACTCCTCAATGTGCGAGCGCAATGTTCGAACTCGACGTGAGCCGGCATCAGCACGCTCTGAACCGGTAAACCGTCGGAATGGATTTCTTATTCCGGGTGACGTGTTTAAAAGGAGAGCGGGAATAACCACGTGAAATGCGGCGTCTTACAGTCGTGAAGACACGAATTGGGGGTGCTCAAATGGACATCATCGACATGGCCCGTCAGTCAGGAATGGCGGTTATTCTCGACGGCCGGATAGGCCGGGAGGAATACCACAGCGTTTGCGGTTCACTGTCGGCACTTCAGAAATTTGCCGACGCTATTCGCCATACGGCGGTGAACCGAAGAGCGGACGACAACCGGCAGGAACGGTCTGCGCGTGGGGCCTGACATGATTCGAACACGTAACCCCGCTGGGACGACACCGTGCCCGGCTGACTTTCCGCGAGCCACCCGACGCGAGACGATATCGCTGCTGCGGCGGCCGCCGGGTTTGTCCGCGCTCAATGTCAGGGAGTCGACCGTGCATACGTTACTGCGCCGTTTTCAGCTCGTGTCCGGTGTGGTTTTGCTGATCTACCTCTTTCTGCATCTGGTCAATCACGCGCTGGGGATCTGGTCGCTGGATCTTGCCGGGCGCGGTCTCGTGCTGGCGCTGCGGTTGTGGCGCAGCGTGCCTGGCACCGTGCTTCTGTATGGCGCGGCGTTGCTACATTTTTCGCTGGCGCTGCGAACCATCTATGGGCGCCGCTACTGGACGCTTCCGCTCACTGAATGGGTTCGACTCTGGGCGGGACTGAGTCTGCCTCTGCTGCTAATCCGGCATGCCGTGTCGACCCGTCTTGCGTCATCGCTCTACGGTTTTGAACCGAACTATGAACGCATTCTGATATCGCTCATCACCAGCGGCACGCAAGGCTTGCAGCTCGCATTGCTCGCGCCGGGCTGGTTGCACGGTTGTCTCGGACTGTGGCTGCGCATGCGTCATCATGCTATGGCGCGCCGCGCGAAGCCCGTTCTGGTTGCGCTGCTCGTTCTGTTGCCGCTGTTGTCCGCCGCGGGTTTTATACGAATGAAGCAGGCGGTCATGGCGATCAGTGCCGGGCCGTTGCAGCCCGATTCGAAACTGATCGCACATCAGGGCGCGCTCGATGCATGGCGCCATTACATTCTGCTGCTATATCTGTCGCTGCTGATAGGCGCGTTCGTCGCCGGCCAGCTACGCAACTGGCTGGAGCGTCGGCGACTTGGAAAGACAGCGATTAACGTCTGATTCCCCGGTGTCGTGAAAGGCCGCTGCCGCTACGACCATGCCGACGGTCTCAGGTGCGCGCGCGTTGGCGGCAGCGAGTTCTGCTGCGATCCGTCACAGGGGCAGGCCCGCGGTACTCGCCCTGACGGCAGCCGTAGGCAACTCGAAGCAGAAAGTCGTGCCCGCTCCCGCTGCGTCGACCAGACGTATCTGGCTATGGTGCAATTGCAGCATGCGCTGGACGATCAGCAACCCGAGCCCGCCGCCACGATGCGCGCCGCCGGCGCTGAATGGCCGTTCGAACAACCCCTCGCGCTGCTCGGCTGGAATGCCGGGCCCCGTGTCGCTGACCGTGACCGACACCTTGCCGTCCTTGTGCACGAGATCGATTTCAATCGATCCTTGGGCGGGTGTGTGGCGAATCGCGTTATCGAGCAGGTTGGTCAGCACGCGTTCGATCATGCCGAGGTCAGCGCAAACATTCGGCAGACGCGGCGGAATAACCGCTCGCAACTGAATGTGCCTCGCCTCGGCCGGCAACTCGAACTTCTGAAAGACGTCCTGTACCAGATCCGTTAGCGAGAATGGCTCGAGCGCAGGTTGCACGTTGCCGTGTTCGAGCCTGGCCAGTTCGAACAGTGCCTGGGCGAGCCGTCCCACCTTGACGCTTTGCGCGAGCGCGATCGCCAGATAGCGTTTGCGCTCCGTTTCGCCGAGCGTGTCGGACTTCAACGACAGTGTCTCGAGGTAGCCGTGCAGGGAAGTCAACGGTGTGCGCAGGTCGTGCGAAATATTGGCGATCAACTCGCGGCGCTGCTGGTCCTGCCGCGTCAGCGCGCGCCATTGTTCGCCGATGCGCTTCGCCATCTGCGCAAAGGTGGTTTCGAGCACCGCGATTTCGTCGCGCGGTCCGGCTGCCGAGGAGCGCGGCACGTTCGGCTGGGTGTCGGGCTCGCCCTCCGCGTCGAAGCGGCGCATGGCGTCGGTGAGCCGGCGCAGCGGCCGCGTGATGAGGCCGAATGCCGTCAAACCGGCAAGCAGTCCCAACAAGGCAACTAGCGCCATCGACCACAGCGTAGTCCGCAACACGGAACTGGCCGCCACGCGTGCGGCCAGTGCGTCGTGTTCTTCGCCGAGCAGGACCACGTAGATATACCCGGACGGCGCCTGGCCGCTCAGTTGCAGCGGCGCGGCGCTGAACACTTTCCTGCCGTCGGTGCTGCGCGGGTCGTCGCCGAGAATCGGCAGTGCCTCGCCCGCGATGAATTGCCGGATTGGCTTCAGGTTTACCTGTTCACGCTTGACGTGTCCGACAGGCGCGTCGTCGCCTTTAATGCGCCCTTGATTGTCGAGCAGATACACCTCGACACTCGGATTCACCATCATCAGTTGCCCGAACAGTTGCCGGACCGCGTCGGGCCGCAAGCCGTTCGCGTCCATCAGCGTGGTGCGGCGCGCGATATGGTCGGCGAGATTGCGCGACAGGCTCTGTATGACCTCCTTTTCGTGCAGATCGCTTGAACGGATTTGCAGGAAGGCCGACGCGCCGCAGCATGCCAGCAACAGCACGGAGAAAACGAGCGAGAGCCGCTGGGTCAGCGTCAGATTCACGATGCGTCCTTCTGCGCGCCGGCGGGCGCGGGTGTGTCGCCAGGTACGGCGAGCTTGTAGCCGCGACCCCAGACGGTCAGGATGCGCTCGGGTTGGGCCGGATCCGCCTCGATCTTCGCGCGCAGCCGGTTGATATGGGTATTGACAGTGTGCTCGTAGCCTTCGTGCTGATAACCCCACACTGCATTGAGCAGGTCCATGCGCGAAAACACTTTGCCGGGATGCTGCGCGAAGTAATACAGCAGGTCGAATTCACGCGGCGTGAGTTCGATCGGCTTGCCGTCGACGGCCGCCTCGCGCGTCAGCGGATCGATTGCGAGCCCGGCAATCCGCAGGCTGCCGCCTTCGATCCGCGCATCTTTCGCCAGGGCGTCGACGCGGCGCAGCAAGGCCTTGACGCGTGCGACCAGTTCGAGCACCGAGAACGGTTTGGCGAGATAGTCGTCAGCGCCCAGTTCGAGGCCGAGAATCCGGTGCACTTCGCTCGAACGTGCGCTCGTGATGATGATCGGCGTGTAGCGCGTCATTGCGCGGGCGCGCCGGCAGATTTCGAGGCCGTCGACGCCGGGCAGCATCAGATCGAGAATCAGCGCGTCCCAGCCGCCTTGTTCGAGCAGGCGCAGCCCTTCGTTGCCGTCGGCGCTGTGCACCACTTCATAGCGCTCGTCACGCAAATGAAGACTCAGCACGTTGGCGATGTCGACGTCGTCTTCGACGATCAGGATGCGCTTCGGATTGTCCATGGTGGGTTTCAGCGGCGGTTCAGGGCGCGGTTGAGCAGCAGGGCCGGGCACGGCCGCCGGGAAAGGCAGCCATTGCGCCATTGTGCAAAATTTCCGGCCTGCGAGTTATCACATTTAATTTAACTTTTCGTGAGGACTTCGACATCGGTGGCGCTCTAGCATGGGGGCACTTTCCGCAATACCAGGCCCTGAATGAACTGTACGCCGGCTGACGCCCGAGCCCGCGTGCCCACTGTAACCGTCTACACGAACGTTCGGAACTGACATGCTACTCATCGTTCTCGCCTATCTTGGCGGCGCCCTCACCATTCTCAGCCCATGCATTCTGCCTGTGCTGCCGTTTGTTTTCGCGCGCGCCGATCAGCCGTTCGTGCGCAGCGGCTTGCCCTTGCTCGCCGGCATGGCGCTCACGTTCGCGCTCGTCGCGACACTTGCGGCGGTGGGCGGTGGCTGGGTCACGCAGGCCAACCAGTATGGCCGCTGGCTGGCTATCGCGCTGCTGGCGATCTTCGGGCTGACGTTGCTGTTTCCGCGCTTCGCCGATCATTTGATGCGGCCGCTCGTCAGCGCCGGCAATCGTCTGTCCGATTTCGCGCAGGCGGATGGCCACCAGGTCCGCGCGGGGTCGTCGTTTCTGCTCGGCATTGCCACCGGTCTGCTCTGGGCGCCGTGCGCCGGGCCGATTCTCGGCCTCGTGCTGACTGGCGCGGCACTGCGCGGCGCGAGCGTGGGTACTACGTTGCTGCTGGCGGCTTATGCGGCGGGCGCGGCGACGTCGCTGGCGGTGGCGCTCCTGATCGGCGGCAAGGTGTTCACGGCGATGAAGCGTTCATTGGGCGCGGGCGAATGGGTTCGCCGCGGAATTGGTGCCGCGATGTTGTTCGGCGTAGCTGCGATCGCGCTCGGATTCGACACCGGCGTACTCGCTCGTGTTTCGACGGTCGCCACCGGCGGTCTCGAACAGAAGCTCGTCGACACGCTTTCACCCAACGCGGCGCCGGGCAAGTCGCGGGTTGCCGGGAATCCGGCGGAGGTATCCGCCGGCGGCGCGATGAGGAGCGCCAACCCGGCGACGCAAGGCGGCGCGGTGGTCGAACCGGTCTCCGCCGCGATGTCGGGCGGGGCGATGATGCGCACCGCCGCCGCTGCGGCGCCGCTGCTGGTCGAGGGTGTGCTGCCTCCGCTGAACGGCGCTGTCCAATGGCTCAATTCGCCGCCGCTTACGCTGCAGGACTTGCGCGGCAAGGTCGTGCTGATCGATTTCTGGACATACTCGTGTATCAACTGCCTGCGTTCGCTGCCGTATGTCAAAGCGTGGGCGCAGAAGTACAAGGATCAGGGGCTCGTCGTGATCGGTGTGCATGCGCCGGAATTCGCCTTCGAGCGTAATATCGACAACGTGAAGAAGGCCACGCATGACCTGGGGGTCGACTACCCCGTTGCGATCGACAACAACTATGCGATCTGGCGCGCGCTGAATAATCAGTACTGGCCCGCGCACTATTTCGTCGATGCGAAAGGGCAGATTCGCTATCACCACTTCGGCGAAGGCGATTACGCGGAATCGGAAAAGGTGATCCAGCAACTGCTGGCCGAAGCGGGCCACGCGAATGCGTCGAATATCGCAATCGGTATTGCGAGCACCGGCGCACAAGGCGTGCAAGCCGCAGCCGACAATGCCGATATGCAATCGCCGGAAACCTATGTCGGTTATCAGCGCGCGGAGAACTTCGCGTCGCCGGGCGGGGAGGTCGAGGACAAGGCGCACACGTATGCAGCGCCGTCGCAACCAGCCGTGAATGACTGGGGGCTCGCCGGTTTATGGAACGTGGGTGCGGAGCAAGCCACGCTCGTCGCCGCGTCGGGACGCATCGTGTATCGCTTTCATGCGCGCGACCTTCATCTGGTGCTCGGGCCGGGTAAGGACGGCAAGCCAGTGCGGTTTCGTGTAAGTGTCGACGGTGCCGCGCCTCGCGCCTCGCACGGCACCGATGTCGCCGCTGACGGCAGCGGCATCGTGACCGGGCAGCGTCTCTATCAACTGGTGCGGCAAACCGGCCAGGTCGAGGACCACACGTTCTCGATCGAGTTTCTCGATCCGGGTGTGCAGGCATTTGCCTTCACATTCGGTTAAGCCGACGCGAGCGGCCTGACTCAACTTCAAGCTGATCCAAAGGAATGACCATCATGCGTACGATATCCAACCGCACCGCGTCGCCGCGGAAACGTTTCTCCGTTACTCGACTCACAGGTCTCGTTGTAGTTGCTTTGGGCGTTGTGGCCGCGCAGCACGTCGCGCATTCGGCTGAAGCCGCCACGAAGATCCCGGCTCCCGTACAGGACGAGAAGGGCGTTGCAACGCATAGTGAAACGGCGGTGCTGGCGGGAGGCTGTTTCTGGGGCGTGCAAGGTGTGTTCGAACATGTGCGTGGCGTGAAACAGGTCGCGTCCGGTTATAGCGGAGGCGCGGCTTCCACCGCGCAATACGAAACCGTCAGCGACGGCGATACGGGACACGCGGAGTCGGTGCGGATCACCTACGACCCAACGCAGATCACGTATGGGCGATTGCTGCAGATATTCTTCTCGGTTGCGCACAATCCCACTGAGTTGAACTATCAGGGCCCTGACCACGGCACGCAATATCGCTCGGCGATTTTCCCCGTGAATGCCACGCAGCGCGGTATTGCGCAGTCGTATATCGCACAACTGAACAACGCTCATGTTTTTGCTGCGCCAGTCGTGACTCGTGTGGAGGACTTCAAAGGCTTCTATACGGCGGAAAGCTATCACCAGAACTTCCTCGCGCTGCATCCGAATCACCCATACATTGCCAT